>NZ_VHLB01000096.1:0-33457 GCF_006547365.1 Myxococcus sp. AB056
GAGCCGATGGTACTTCGCGGGAAACCGCGCGGGAGAGTAGGTCGCTGCCGGATTCTTTTTGAGAAACCCCCGGTGTCCCTCGTGGACACCGGGGGTTTTCCGTTTTGGGGCGCGTGGGGTTTCCGCGCGTCACCGCGGGCGTTGGGCCAGGCGCCGCGTGCGCAGCCGGCGCACGCCCCCCACTGTCAGCAAGGCCGCCGTCGTGGCCAGCACCAGCAGGTGCTCGGCTCGCGCGGCCCCTTTCGCCACCGCGTCCACGCTGTGCGAGAAGGCGTACCCCAGTGCCACCACCAGCGGGGCGCTGAGGCACAGCGCCAACCCGTCCCACAGCAGGAAGTCGCGCAGCCGCATGCCATGCACCGCGGCCATGATGAACACCGCCCCGCGCAGCACCGCGAGAAAGCGCCCCACGAAGATGCAGCGCCCATCGTGGCGCGCGGAGATCTGGGCCAGTCGCTCGAGGCGTTCCGGCGGCAGGAGCTTCTTCATCCGTGGATGCTCGTACAGCGCTGGTTCCAACCTTCGGTCGCTGAGGGAATCAGGCACTTCTTCATCCGTGGCTGTTCGGGCTGTGCGAGCCCCGATCTTCGGTCGTTGAGGGAGTCAGGAACTCCTTCACCCGAGGATGCTCGTACAGCTCGGGCCCAACCTTCGGTCGTTGAGGGAGTCAGGCGCTTCTTCATCCGTGGCTGTTCGGGCTGCGCGAGCCCCAATTTTCGGGCGGTGAGCAAACGTCTTGTGCGTCCGCGGAGCACTCCGGCGATCGCGCCTGCGAGCGCCAAGGCCAGGGAATGGCATGCTGGGCGCGCCGATGTTTGGCGACATTCGCGGCAGTTTCGCTAGCGGGCAGACGCTCTGGTTTGCGCTCCCGCTCGTTTGCATCGGGGGCCGCCGCCAGTTGAAGTAGCCGTGCCCCCTTCGGTCCAGGGCATGTGGCGCCTGGGGCGCCTGGTGAGTCTCAGCCACACACTCTGCCCAATGCCGAGGACTGCACAGGAAGGTGCGGCGCTTCTCGGGAGGGCGTTTGGGGCGCTGAGGTGTCGACGGTCCTCCATTCGTCGCCCCTGCGTTGGGTGGCTTGGAGTGCGAGGCCCGTATGCACTCCTTCGCCTTGGCTCTGGTTCCAGAGGCCTCGATGGCAAATGCGCCAGCGGCGGGGCGGGAGCGTCGCCAGCGGCTGGGCTGTCCGTGCGCGGGAAATGGAGGCGCCTCGTAGGCCCGGTGAAAACCCAGCCGGGAGAGCTTCGACTTCAGCGACGCCAGGTGGCAGGTACGCCCGGTCCCGCTGCCGCCGGATCATGGATCACTCCGCTTGGGGGCCCCAGGCAGGGGGCGCTCCGACCTGCTGATACAGGCGACATGCGCCTACCCGCGACAGCGCTCCAACAGACCTCTGAGCCCCCCTCTGCGCGCCTGCCGCCGCGCGTTGTGGAGCATGACATTTCCGTGGCGAGGTCCGGATGGTGCTCGGAGGGCTCAAGCTACCGGATTCGTTGGGGTTTCAGGCTGCTGTGCATGTTTGACTCGCCGTCCGCGCTGCGACTAGAGTCCAGGTTTCCGCCCGGTCTGCGCACCGCCTGTCGCGGTGCGCGCCTCCCGGTGCCGGGCCGCTCCACGAGATGAAGAAGCCGACCCTCTTTGGGAAGTACCTGCTCCTCGAGCGCATCAACGTCGGCGGCATGGCGGAGGTGTTCATCGCGAAGGCCTTCGGCGTCGAGGGCTTCGAGCGCATCCTGGCCATCAAGAAGATCCTCCCCACGATGGCGGAGGACGAAGAGTTCATCACGATGTTCATCGACGAGGCGCGGATCAGCGTTCAGCTGAACCACGCCAACGTCGTGCACATCAACGAACTCGGGAAGTACGACGACACCTACTTCATCGCCATGGAGTACGTCGCCGGACGAGACGTCCGGACCATGTTGGAGCGCTACCGGCGTCGCAAGGAGATCATGCCCACCGCCCAAGCGGTGTTCATCGCCTCCAAGATCTGCGACGGCCTGGACTACGCGCACCGGAAGAAGGACGCCCGCGGGCAGGACCTCCACATCATCCACCGCGACGTGTCGCCCCAGAACATCCTCATTTCCTATGAGGGTGAGGTCAAGGTCATCGACTTCGGTATCGCCAAGGCGGCGAACCGTTCGCAGAAGACGCAGGCGGGCATCCTCAAGGGCAAGTTCGGGTACATGAGCCCGGAGCAGGTCCGGGGTATGCCTATCGACCGGCGCAGCGACATCTTCGCCGTGGGCGTGCTGCTGTACGAGATGCTCACGGGCGAGAAGCTCTTCGTCGGCGAGTCGGACTTCTCCACCCTGGAGAAGGTGCGCAACGCGGAGGTTCCGCTCCCCAGCGAGTTCAACCCGAGCATCCCGCAGGGCCTGGAGAAGGTGGTCCTCAAGGCGCTCACGCGCGAACCCGAGGACCGCTACCAGTGGGCGTCCGACATGGCCGAGGACCTGATGCGGTTCCTCCTGGCCGGTGACGCCATCTACTCGGCCAAGCACCTCTCCAGTTACATGAAGGAGGCGTTCGCCGAGGACATGCTCCGCGAGGCGGAGAAGATGGAGCGCTATGCCGGTATCGAGCGCCCCGACCAGATCGAGGCCTCGGGCATCACGGTGGCTCCCGGGTTCAACCGGCAGGCGGCGCGGCGTGCGCCCCCTCCAGCCGTGGTGGTGACGGGAACGCCCGCGGGCCGTGCGTCCACCTCGCCGGCGCAGCCTGTCCAGGACTACATCCCGCCTCCCACCGCCGAGGAGCTCGAGGATATGGGCGTCGGCGCGGGCGACAAGACGCAGATTGTCGACTCGTCGCATGCGTTCATGTCTCCCGAAACCCGCGTTGCCGACAGCAGCGTCGTGGTGGACGACAGCATCACGGGCCGGACGGAGAACCCCATCCAGGACCATGGGACGTCCGGTTCCTACAACTCCTTGCGCGCCCCCGCGCCCGATACGTCCTCACGCAAGGGCAAGAGTGGCCCCAAGGCGCAGGTCGTCATCAGCAACGAGGAAGGCGAGGCCTACTCGGGCGCCACGATGATTGGCCCCGCGCCGTCCGCGCCGCCGACGCGCTCGCGCGGCTCGTCTCCCTCGCTGGACGAAGAGACGGGCAGCAGGCCAGTCCCCGTGGCGGGCCGCGGCCGGGGAGGAAAGCGCGCTCCCGAGCCCGAGGAGGATCCGTCTGACTACGAGCAGCCGCCCGAGGACGACAGTGGCGCCGGCTACGACGCTCAGGACGACTACGGTGACGAGGGTCACCCGCACGACGACCTGAACGAGCCCGAGGAAGAGGTGACGGGCTCGGTTCCCCTCCCTCCGGAGGAGGCGCCTCCACCCGCGAAGGCCACTGTGCCCGCGAAGGCGAAGGCGAAGGCGAAGACGAAGGTCCCCGCCAAGGCGAAGCCCGCGCTCAACCTCAAGACGCTGCCGAAGCCGGTGCTGTTCGCTGCCGCCGCGGCCATCGTGCTGTTGCTCGTCGTCGGCGTGGTGATGGCCACCAGGCCGTCCACGGGCGAGGTCACCTTCATGGTGTCCCCGTCCAACCCTTCCGCGCGCATCCAGCTGAATGGCCAGGAGGTTCAGCTCAACACGCTGCTGGCACTCCCGGCAGGGCAGTACCGGGTCACTGCGAGCGCTCCGGGGCAGCAGAGCGCGGCCAAGACGGTGGATGTCGTCGCCGGAAGCAGAATCGTCGTTTCGCTTCCGCTGGAAGCTGATCCGCAGGCGGCCCCGCCGCCCGAGAACAAGCCGCCGGTGGCACCGCCGACGAACCCGGGCGTCGTCATTGCCGCGGGGACCACCGAGCCCGCCGCTCCCGCGGAGGCTCCGGGCGGCGACGAGGCACCTGAGAACGCGCCTGTCGACAATGGGCAGACGCCGCCTCCCGCCACGGATCCGGCTCCCGCGCCCGTCCAGGTCGCAGCTGTCTTCAAGGGTGATGACGGCGCGGAGATCGCCGTGAATGGCGAGCGCCTGGGGCGGATTCCAGACGCGCGCATGGCGAACCTGGAGGTGGGGAAGACCTACGCGTTCACGGCGAAGCTCGCGGGCTACAAGCCGTACTCCGGTGAGTTCAAGGCGGACGGCAGCAGCCAGCAGGTCACGGTCGCGTTCGAGATGACGAAGGAGCCGCAGCCCGAGCCCACCGTGGCCAACGTGCGGCCGCCGCCCCAGGCTGCGCCCAAGCCTCCACCTGCCCCCAAGCCGCCGAGGGCCCCCAAGGTGATGGGCAAGTTCGCCTGCAGCACAAAGCCGGCGGGCGCGGACATCTACGTCGATGGGAAGAAGACGAATCGCCAGACACCGGTGACACTTGGCAGTCCGTTGATGCTACCGGTGGGCAAGCGGAAGATTTCGTTCAAGCTCAACGGCAAGACGACCAAGCCCGTGGTGGTCGACATCACGGAAGACAATGTAGCCAAGCTGGTCAATGTTCCCATCGAGTGAGAAGGCGGGCATCCGATGCCCCCTTCGATTGTTGACCGAAGTGGGGCATGGGCGCGTTATGACGCCTCGCCCGCGAGCAATTTAGAGGTGATGCGCCATGCAAACGACGCCCATCCGGGCCAAGCCTGAGGCTGGCCCCGCTGAACAGCCTTTTACGTATCCCCACCGCCGGGAGTTCATCGAGCCCGATTGGCGGCGGATTCCTGGCTTCAAGGACGTGTCCGCCGCCGACTGGGAGAACTCCGTCTGGCAGCGCAAGCACACCATCAAGAACCTCAAGGAACTCAAGGCAACGCTGGGGGCTCTGCTCCCGGATGACCTGGCTGAGAGCATGGAGCGCGACCAGCGCGAGCGGGCGACCATGTCGCTGCTCGTGCCTCCGCAGATGCTCAACACCATGAACCTTGAGGACCTGTGGCGTGACCCGGTGCGTCGTTACATGCTCCCGGCCTACGCGGACCGCCTCACGGAGTGGACCAACCATCCCAAGGCCAGCCGTGACAGTCTTCACGAGCAGGACATGTGGGTGGTGGAGGGCTTGACGCACCGGTATCCCACCAAGGTGCTGGCGGAGATGCTGCCGACCTGCCCGCAGTACTGTGGTCACTGCACGCGCATGGACCTGGTGGGCAATGACGTGCCGCAGGTCAGCAAACACAAGTTTGGCATCGGGCCCAAGGACCGCTACGCGCAGATGCTCGACTATCTGCGTCGCACGCCGACGGTGCGCGACGTGGTGGTGTCGGGTGGCGACATCGCGAACCTGCCCATCCAGCAGCTCGAGCCGTTCGTCAGCTCGCTGATGGACATCCCGAACATCCGGGACATCCGCCTGGCCAGCAAGGGGCTGATGGCCATCCCGCAGCACTTCCTCCAGGACTCCGTCCTCCAGGGGCTGGACCGGCTGGCGAAGAAGGCCGTCGAGCGCGGCGTGGACCTGGCGCTGCACACGCACGTCAATCACGCGCAGCAGCTCACCCCGCTGGTGGGCAAGGCCGTGCGCAAGCTGCTGGACATGGGCTTCCGTGACGTGCGCAACCAGGGCGTGCTGCTGCGCGGTGTGAATGACAGCCCGCAGGCGCTGCTGGACCTGTGCTTCACGCTGCTCGACCACGCGAAGATCCTGCCGTACTACTTCTACATGTGCGACATGATCCCCAACAGCGAGCATTGGCGGCTGTCGGTGGCTCAGGCGCAGCAGTTGCAGCACGACATCATGGGCTACATGCCGGGCTTCGCCACGCCGCGCATCGTCTGTGACGTGCCCTTCGTCGGGAAGCGCTGGGTCCACCAGGTGGCGGAGTATGACCGCGAGCGCGGCATCTCGTACTGGACCAAGAACTACCGGACCGGCATCGAACTGAACGATGCGGACGCGCTCAGCCGGAAGTACGAATACTTCGACCCCATCGACCAGCTGTCCGAGGCGGGTCAGGCCTGGTGGCGGGAGCAGCAGAAGGCGGCGTAATGGATACCTCAGTGCTTCCGGCGGGTCTCCCGCCGGAGCCGGCGGCCGCTCGCGCGTCGCTCAGCGCCGAAGGGCGCAAACGGCTGTTTCCCAACGCCACGGACGCGGAGTGGGCGGACTGGCGTTGGCAGCAGCGGCATGCGGTGCGAGGCCTGGAGCAGCTGGAGCGGTACGTCCCGCTGACCTCCAACGAGCGCGCGGGCGTGCAGGAAACGTCCGCGCTGTTCCGCATCGGCATCAGTCCGTACTACCTGTCCCTCATCGACCCGGAGCATCCGTTCTGCCCGGTGCGCATGCAGTCCATCCCGGTGAGGGCCGAGGCGCGCGTCCGTCCGGGCGAGCTCGCGGATCCGCTGGGTGAGGACAAGACGCGCCCGGAGGAGTGCATCGTCCACAAGTATCCGGACCGGGTGCTCTTCCTCGCGCTGGATACGTGCTCCGTCTATTGCCGTCACTGCACGCGGCGGCGCATCACGCAGGGCGGGGTGGCGGAGCTCTCCAAGGAACAGCTCCGCCGGGGCGTGGACTATGTCCGGCGCCATCCCGAGGTGCGCGACGTCCTCATCTCCGGCGGGGACCCGTTCATGCTCAGCGACTCCCGGCTGGAGGAGCTGCTCGCGCCGCTCAGCGAGATTCCCCACGTCGAGATGATTCGCATCGGCACGCGCGTCCCCGTGTGTCTGCCCATGCGCGTCACCGACGCCCTGGCGAAGACGCTCCGGCGCTACGCGCCCGTCTTCGTCGTCACGCACTTCAATCATCCGAAGGAAGTGACGCCCGAGGCGCGCGAGGCCTGCGAGCGGCTGGTGGACCACGGCGTGCCCGTGGAGAACCAGGCCGTGTTGATGCGGCAGCTCAACTCCGACGCGCGCATCATCAAGGAGCTGTCGCACCTGCTGCTGCGCAGCCGCGTGCGGCCGTACTACCTGCACCAGATGGACGTCGCCGAGGGCTGCGAGCACCTGCGCACGCCCATCGCCAAGGGGCTGGAAATCATCCAGCAGCTCCGGGGCTACACCACTGGCCTCGCCGTGCCGCACCTCGCGGTGGACCTGCCGGGGGGCGGTGGGAAGGTGACGCTCCAGCCCGATTACGCCGTCGAGTACGGCGCGCAGGAGACGGTGTTCCGCAACTACAAGGGCGAGCGCTTCACGTACCCGGAACCCGAGGAGACGGACTGCACCTGCCCGTATGACGGCGTGTGGCAGGAGCGGGCCCCGCGCTACGGCTACCGCAAGGGCTGAGCCGCGTGCGCGGTGGGGGTTCGCCACCGCGCGCCTGTCGTTCAGAAGAGGCCTACTGCGGCAGTTCGGCGTCCTTCGGTACGCCGACGTCGATGGCCGGCTCCGCGCCCTCCATGGCCTCCAGCTCCACCGGATCCTGGTCGCTGAAGCCCTGCTGGACGTGGACCTCTTCCGGGGCGGCCGCGGCCGCGGGCTTCTTCGCGGCCTTGGCGGCCTCCTCCAGCCGCTGGTCCTCCGCCTTCGCGCGGGCGTTGTCCTCTGGCGACATGCGCGCCTCGTAACGCGCGAAGTCCTTGCCCGACACGCCGTGCTTCTCCAGCACCGACGCCGAGGCGGCCTTCTGCTTGTCGATGGCCTCCCGGCGCTCCGCGGTGCTCATCTCCGACGACTTGCGGTTGCCGTACTCCGCGTTGACCTCGGCCAGGGCCTGGGCCTCGTCGCGGCGGATTTTCGCCACCTTCTCCGGAGTCAGCTCCGTGCTGTCGGCGGCGAGGGCCTGCCCTGGAATGACGAGCCACGAGGCGACCAGGAGCAGGGCAGAGCGGGGGGACATGGCGGGACGACCTCGTTCAGGACAGCGGGAACCGTCGCAGTCTAAACACGGAGCCTGCTTCTGTGCACCCGGGCCGTGCCGCTCAGGGCCCGCACCGCGCGCAGACATTCCGGGCAGTAGCGCATTGCTCCTGTCCCTGGGCACAGCGGGGCGGCAGGTCGTCCCGGTCCGGATGGCGCGCCACGAGCGCGCACAGCGACTCCGCCAGCTCGCAAGTCTGCGTTCCCACCGAACAGCGGTCCGCGCACGTCGCGTCGTCCAGGGCATCGCGCGTCCGAAGCTCCTCGAGCCGCAGGGACAGCGAGTCGATGGCCGCGTCGTCGTTGCCCGCGACGCGGGCGTCCACCTGCTTCGCGCAGGCCGTGAGCAGCACGCAGGCCAGCAACATCCGTGGAAGGGCGCGCATGGTCGCCTCCCTTATGTGTCCGCGGCCCCTGGCGTCCAGCGGCGCCGGCCCGCGGTGTCGTTCCTTCAGGGACGGGCTGGCGTGGTGTGCACCGGTGGACGTTGGCGGGGCGCCGAAGGGCCTCAGGGCTTCGACAGGTACAGCCAGGCCGTCATCGCCAGCAGCAAGGCCACCGCGAGCCGCCGCAGCCACTCCTCGCGGCGACGCTGGGGCGACGCGCGGGCCTCCCGCTCCGCTGTTTCCAAGCCTGTGGCGACCTGGGGCGCCAGCGTCTGGAGCTCTCGGCACGTCTCCACCACCGGAGCCAGCGCGGCGGGGAACTTCGCGTCCTGGCGCTCGAGCGCGTCCGCGAGCATCCGTGCCCAGGCGGCTTCCTCGTCCTCACTGGCGGGCTCGCGGGCGGGGGCGCCCCGGTGCAGGGCCAGTGCGATGGCGGCCCTCAGCAGCAGCACGGAGAAGGCTTGGGCGGGGATGCCGTAGTGCGTCGCGCAGGCTTCCCGCGAGCGGCCCTCCACCAACCGGAGGGTGAGCATCGCGGAGGGACGGGGCTCCAGCTCGCGCAGGGCGGTGATGAAGGTCGTGGCGAAGGCAGGGCGCGGAGGTGACGTCACGGGTGAGCCATCCTCTCCCATCCGCCGGACGTTTTCTTGAGGCGAGCACCCACGCCTCTACACTTCGGGGCCATGTTGCGACCTGTTGCACTCGTCCTGCTCCTGCTGGTCCCTTCGGGCGTGCTCGCCGTGGAGACCCTGCGCATCTCCATCGAGGACGCGGGCAGCGAGGTACGCATCAGCGGCCGGGGGCTGGCCTCCGGTCCCGACAGCGAGGAGGCCACTTTCGCCCCCATCGCCTCGGGACATGCGAACGTCCGCCGCAAGGGGGGCCGCATCGAGGTCAACGGCACACCCGTGGAGGGCGACTCCGTCCGTTTCCGCGCAGGCATGTCGGAGGCCTCGGCCGCGCCTGGCACCGAGCCGCTCAAGGCGGGCGCGGCGCAGGTCCGCGGCGATGTGGTGGTGCGCCTGCACCGCAGTGGGCTGCAGCTCATCAACGTCATTCCCTTGGAGGACTACCTCGCCGCCGTGCTGGGCAGCGAGATGCCCGTGTCGTTTCCCCCGGAGGCCCTCAAGGCCCAGGCGGTGGCCGCCCGGACGTATGCGCTCCAGAAGAAGCTGGATGCCTACAGCAACGCGTTCCACCTGGGCAGCAGCGTGCTCCATCAAGTCTATGGCGGCGTCAACCGCGAGGACCCTCGCACCAAGGCCGCCGTCGAGGCCACGCGGGGACAGGTGCTCACGTACGAGCTGGCGCCCATCGAGGCGTACTTCCATGCCTCGTGTGGCGGCCGGACGGAGTCGGGGCTCGATGCCTTGCAGCGCGACCTGCCGTACCTCCGGCCCGTCGACTGCCCCTGCGGAAAGCTCCCCGCCAGCCGCTGGACGGCGACGCTCTCCGACGCGGACATCAAGGCGGCGCTTCGCCACCCGGCCCAGGGGCTCAAGGTGGCGGCCCGCACGCGGACGCGCCGGGTGACGCGCGTCACCCTGGCGGACGGCGCCTCCATGGACGGCGTGGAGCTGCGCCGCAAGCTTGGCTACACCCGGCTCAAGAGCCTGGACTTCGAGGTGGAACGCACCGAGCGCGGTTACGTGTTCACCGGTCGCGGCTATGGCCACGGGGCGGGCCTGTGTCAGTGGGGCGCCAAGGCGCTCGCCGACAAAGGCCGGGAGTACCGGGAGATCCTCTCCCACTACTACCCCGGGGCCGAGCTGCAGCAGCTCTACTGACGCCTCCCGCGTCCGGCGCGCTTTCCGCGACGGCGTGGGGGCTGCTACAAGCGCCACCCCCGTGTCGTCCCGTCTCTCTGATTACGATTTCGCGCTGCCCGAATCCCAGATCGCCCAGGCTCCCCTGGCCGAGCGGGACGCGTCGCGCTTGATGATCATCAGCCGCTCCAGCGGCACCTGGTCTCACCGCCGGTTCGCAGACCTCCAGGAGCTCCTGCGCCCCGGGGACCTGCTCGTCCTCAACGACGCCCGCGTCATCCCCGCGCGCCTGCTGGGCCAGAAGGCCGGCACCGGTGGCCGCGTGGAGCTGCTCGTCGTGCGCCCGGCCGCCCAGAACACGCTGACCTCGGCGGCGCTCGGGGCGGCCCCCGAGTCGCTCGACTGGGTCTGTCTGGGGCAGGCCTCCAAGGGGCTCAAGCCCGGACAGCGCGTGACGTTCGCCAGCGGCCTGGAGGCCGAAATCCAGGAGGCGCTGGGAGGAGGGGAGTACCGCGTGCGGTTCCACGCGCCCCCGGGCGCCTCGCTGGCCGCGCTGCTGGACGCGGCGGGCCGCCTGCCGCTGCCGCCCTACATCACCCGGGAGCCGGACGCCGCGGACGCGGAGCGCTACCAGACCGTGTACGCGCGCGCCTCCGGAGCCGTGGCCGCGCCCACCGCGGGCCTGCACTTCACCCAGGAGACCCTGGCCGCCCTGGAGGCGCGTGGCGTGCACCGGGCGCTGGTGACGCTGGACGTGGGGCCGGGCACCTTCCTGCCGGTGCGTGAGGACGACCTGGACAAGCACCACATGCACCCGGAGCGCTACACCGTTCCGGAGGCCACCGCGAAGGCCATCAACGCGGCGCGCGCGGAAGGCCGGCGCGTGGTGGCGGTGGGGACCACCGTGGTGCGCACCCTGGAGTCCGCCACCGACCCGGAGACGGGGCGGCTGCGCGCGGGCCCCGGCGAGACGACCCTCTTCATCCGTCCCGGGTTCGCCTTCCGTCAGGTGGACCTGCTGCTCACCAACTTCCACCTGCCGCGTTCGACGCTGGTGGTGCTGGTGAGCGCGCTGCTCGGACGGGAGCGCACGCTGGAGGCCTACGCGGAGGCGGTCCGCGCGGGCTACCGATTCTTCAGTTACGGCGACGCCATGCTGGTGTCGGAGTGAACGCCATGGGCGAGCAGCAGGAAGCGAAGCAGTCAGGTGGCAAGGGCGACACCCGCGTGGAGCCGGGGATGGTCCGCTTCGAGCTCCTTCACGAGGACGCGTCGGGAACGAAGGCCCGCCGGGGGCGTCTGCACACGCCGCACGGCCCCGTGGAGACACCCATCTTCATGCCCGTGGGCACCGTGGGCAGCGTCAAGGGCGTGGGGCCGGACGACCTGCTCACGCTGGACGCGCAGATCATCCTCGGCAACACCTACCACCTGATGCTGCGCCCCGGCGAAGCGCTGGTGGGGGAGATGGGCGGCCTGCACCGCTTCGTGTCGTGGAACCGGCCCATGCTCACCGACAGCGGCGGGTTCCAGGTGTTCAGCCTGTCCGAGAAGCGCAAAATCACCGAGGAGGGCGCCGCCTTCCAGTCGCACCTGGACGGCGCGCGGCACTTCCTCACGCCCGAGCGCTCCATCGACATCCAGGAGACGCTGGGCGCCGACGTCATCATGGCCTTCGACGAGTGCCCGCCCTCCACCGAGAACAGGGCCTACCTGGAGGCGTCGCTGGCCCGCACCACCCGCTGGCTGCACCGGTGCGTGAAGGCCTGGAGCCGGGAGCGCTCGTCGCTGTTCGGCATCGTCCAGGGCGGCCTGCACGAGGATTTGCGCAAGCGCCACGCCGAGGAGGTGTGCGCGGTGGACCTGCCCGGCTACGCGCTGGGCGGCTACTCCGTGGGCGAGGCCCCGGAGGCCATGCATGACGGCGTGGCCTACTCCGCGCCCCTGCTGCCCCGCGACAAGCCGCGCTACCTGATGGGCGTGGGCACGCCCGTGGACCTGGTCACCTGCGTGGAGCACGGGGTGGACATGTTCGACTGCGTCCTGCCCACCCGGTGCGCGCGCAACGGCCTGCTCTTCACCTCGGAGGGCAAGGTCGTCATCCGGAACGCGGCCTACGCCAGGGACAACCGGCCGGTGGACCCCGCGTGCTCCTGCTACACCTGCCGCAATTTCAGCAGGGCCTATCTCCGGCACCTCTTCGCCGCCCAGGAACTGTTGGCCATGCGGCTCAACACGATTCACAACCTCCACTACTTCCTGGGACTGATGGCAGAAGTCCGGCGCGCGGTGGCAGAGGACCGGTTCGCCACCTTTGCCCGGGAATTCCGTGCCCGTGCCAAGGCGCAGGAGGCCGAACGGACCCGCGGTCGCTGACCGGGCGGATGGATTGCCCGGCTTCCCGCGTTCACTTGCTCACATGGGCCCCCCTTGCTAAGAGGGCCCCCTTTCGGATGGTTTCCTCGAACAAAATCGGGGGCCTTCCATCCCAAGCTTTCCTCAACCGACGAGGCAGTGTGTGGCTGAGAGCTTTCTGATTCTGGCGCAGGCCGGTGGTGGCAATCCCCTGGGCACCCTGGGCTTCCTGGTCATCCTGGTGGGCATCATGTACTTCGTGATGATCCGCCCGCAGCAGAAGCAGTTGAAGGAGCACCGTGCGCTCCTCTCCGCGCTGAAGAAGGGTGATGAGGTCGTCACTTCCGGGGGCATCCTCGGGAAGATCCACCTCGTGGATGAGCGCACCGTGACGCTGGAGGTCTCCAGCGGCGTGCGCATCCGCGTGCTCAAGACGGCCATCAGCGCCAAGGGCGCGGTGGCGGAAGGCACGCCCGCGGCCCCCGCGACGGCGGCCGGAGAGAAGAAGGAGGAGAAGTGATGGACCGCGGCTGGTGGTGGAAGTTCGGACTCATCGTCGCGGTGACGCTGGGCAGCATCTGGTTCCTCATCCCGACCTATTACTCGCTCGTCGTTCTCGACCGGGACCAGCGCAACAACCTGGCCGTGCTCGAGGAGCGGATGCCCAGCTGGGCGCCTCCCGCGAAGTACCGCCTGAACCTGGGGCTGGACCTCCAGGGCGGCATCCACATGGTGATGCGGGTGGACACCAAGACGGCGCTCCAGAAGCGGACCGAGCGCCGCGCGCAGCAGATTGTCAATTACGTCAATGACAAGAAGCTGGGCGAGGTGACGGCGGACACGGATCCGGAGAAGCTCGAGGTCACCCTGACGGCGAAGGACCCGGGGACCATGGACGCCATCCAGAAGGAGGTCCTGGCCACCTTCACTGACTTCAAGGAAGTCAGCCGCGGCGGCGCCTCGCTGACGCTGGTGCAGGACGAGAGCCAGGCCAACGTCTTCCGGACGGAAGCGGTGGACCAGGCGATGCTCGTCATCCGCCGCCGCATCGACAAGTGGGGCGTGGCGGAAGTGGACGTGCGCAAGCTGGGCGCCGACTCCATCCAGATTTCGCTGCCGGGCCGCAGCAACCCGGAGCAGGCGAAGGAGCTGGTGGGAACCACCGCGCAGCTCGAGTTCCGGATGGTGGATGACTCCAACCCGCAGTTCTTCGCGCAGCTGCTCCAGGCCACCCCGCCGCCGGCTGGCAGCGACATCACGCTGACGACGGAGGGCGGCTTCCCGCAGCTCCAGGCCCCCACGCGTGAGGCCATCACCGAGTACACGAAGGACAAGGTGCCGGAGAACCGGGTGGTGCTCACCGAGTGCATCGCCAACCCGGTGAAGAAGAACGAGTGCACCTCGTACCGCTCCTACCTGCTGGACAAGAACGTGCCGCTGACCGGCGAGAGCCTGGCGAGCGCGGACGCGAACATCAGCCAGCTCAACGAGCCGGAGGTGAACATCTCCTTCGACCCCGCGGGCGCGCGCGAGTTCGAGCGGCTGACCGAGCAGGGCGTGGGCCGCCGCATGGCCATCGTGCTGGATGAGAACGTCCAGACGGCGCCGAACATCAACGAGAAGATCAGCGGCGGTTCGGCCCGCATCACCATGGGCCGCATGGGTGGCCGCACCTTCGAGGAGTGGCTGGGCGAGGCCCAGACGCTGGCGCTGGTGCTCAAGGCCGGCGCGCTGCCTGCTCCTGTGACGGTGGGCGAGATTCGTCAGGTGGGCGCCAGCCTGGGTGACGAGCTCATCCGGAAGGGTGGCCTGGCGGCGGTGCTGGGCCTGGGCCTGGTCATCCTCTTCATGGCCGTCTACTACAAGGCCTCCGGCCTCATCGCGGACCTCGCGCTGTTGCTCAACGGCCTGCTCATCCTGGCGGGACTGGCCTTCTTCAACGCCACGCTGACGCTGCCGGGCATCGCCGGCTTCGTGCTGACGCTGGGTGTGGCGGTGGATGCCAACGTGCTCATCAACGAGCGCATCCGCGAGGAACTGGGGCATGGCAAGTCGGCCCGGGCGGCGGTGGACCAGGGCTACGACCGGGCCTTCTGGACCATCTTCGACTCGCACGTGACGGCGCTCATCTCCGCCTTCATCCTGTTCTTCACGGGAACCGGTCCGGTGCGAGGCTTCGCCACCACGCTCATCATCGGCCTGCTGGCGTCGCTGTTCACGTCCATCACGGTGACGCGAGTCATCATGACCTACTTCGTCCACGGTCGTAACGCGAAGGTCGTCTCCGTCTGACCGGCCGGAGTCCGGGAACCGTCATGCAGATCTTCAAGAACAAGACGAACATCGACTTCATCAGCAAGCGCAAGCCCGCGCTGTTTCTCTCCACGCTGCTGAACCTGGCGATCATCGTCGGCATCGCCGCCTTCGGCTTCAACTTCGGCGTGGACTTCGCGGGTGGCACGGTGGTGGAGGTGAAGTTCGACCACCCCATCACCGCCGAGGAGGTCCGCGAGCGCGCGGACAAGGGCGGCCTGCCGGACGTCAGCGTGCAGAACATCGGCGCGGCGGAGGAGAACACCTTCCTGCTCCGCATGGGCGGCGTCACGCAGCTCAACGAGGAGAGCGGTGCCAAGGGCAAGGAGGCCCTGGAGGCGCTGGGGGGCGTGCGCAACGTCTACTCGGACCTGCCCAACGGCATCATCCGCTTCCGCGCGGCGCAGCCCATGGACTCCGACACCGTCAAGAAGGCGGTGGAGTCGGCGGGCATCGGCGTGCAGGAAGTGCGTGACCTGGGCGAGGCCCAGGGCGGCACGGGCTACGACTACCAGGTGGTGGCCAGCGGCATGGCGGACCGTGTGTTCGCCGCGCTCAACGCCGGACTGGAGAAGCCGGACTTCGAGCAGCGCCGCGTGGACTACGTCGGTCCGCAGGTGGGCAAGCAGCTGCGCAACCGCGGCGTCATGGCCCTGCTGTACTCGATGGTCGCCATCCTCATCTACGTGGCGTTCCGGTTCGACTTCAAGTTCGGTCCGGGCGCGCTCTTGTCCATGGTCCATGACGTCATCATGGTGGCGGGCTACTACCTGGTGAGCCGGCGCGAGTTCAACCTGACGGCCATCGCGGCGCTGCTGACGGTGGTCGGCTACTCCGTCAACGACACCATCGTCATCTACGACCGCATCCGCGAGGACATGGCCAAGTTCAAGGGCAAGCCCTTCGCGGAGGTCATCAACATCGCCATCAACGACACGCTGGGCCGCACCATCATCACTTCCGGCACCACGGCGCTGTCGCTCATCGGTCTGCTCATCTTCGGCGTGGGCGAAATCTTCGACTTCGCCATGGCGATGTTGGTGGGCATCGTGGTCGGTGTGTACTCGACCATCTACATCGCCAGCCCGCTGACCATCTGGCTGGACGAGCGCGCCGCGGCGAAGGAAGCCCGTCTGCGCGCCAGCGGCAACGTGGACCACCAGCAGCCGAACGCAGCGTGAGCCACCCGCACCTGAGGCCTTCCTTCCGTTGAGGAAGGCCTCAGGCGATGGACACCGACAGGGCCCTCTTCCTTCACGGGAAGCAGGGCCCTCGGTGTTTCAGGGGGCCTGTCAGAAGCGCGCGCCCAGCGTGAGCGAGGCGTCCAGCAGGCCACCGTTGGCGTCCTCCACGGCCCCGTCCGCCCAGCCTTCGCTGAGGAGGACGCGGTACGTGGTCCGGATGCCCGCCGTGAGCGCGCCGCGGTTGAACTCCACGCCCGCGGCCAGGGGTACCTCCGGCGTCGTGTCCGACTGGTAGAGGTCCTCCACCGGGCCGCGGACGTTCATGTGGGAGACGCCCAGGCCCGCGCCGACGAAGGGCCGGACGGTGGTGAGGAAGGGCGGTGACACCTTCACCAGCGTGCTGCCGCCCTGCCGGACGAGCGAGGGCTGCTCCAGCAGGCGGCTGTCGGTGAGGCCGTTGCGTGAGCCCTCGTAGCCCACCTCGAAGCCGAGGAAGGTGGTGGGCTGGATGTTGAGCGTCACACCCCAGGCCGGGCCCGTGCTCGTCAGGTCGCCCAGGCCTCCGGTGTAGTCGCCCACGCCACCGCGGAGGAACACATTCAGGTCACCGCGTTTGCCGTCGCGCCGCTCCTGCGCGGCCGCCGAACCCGCGGTGCCCAGCGTGGCGAATGCCAGGGCCAGCGTGGCGGCCCGGATACCTCTTGGATGCATGCTCGACCTCACTGTTTTCGGGTGTGCGTTTGAACCTGCTCACCGGCGACCGACCGTGCGTGAACCAGCGTGCCACCACACGTGCGCTTGTCTGAACGCCTGTGCAGGAGGGGAAGTGTCGGGCTCAAGGTTGGACTGTCCTGGTCAGACGTCTGAGGTACTGTCGCTTTCGTAGCCAATTCATCCCGCCAACTCCCCTCGGAGAAGGCGAGGAGGAGCGTCGAGCGTGCGGTGGTTGCTTCCAGATGTGGTCGAGCAGGAAGTGGCGTCCCTCGCGGGGGAGTTGTCACTGCACCCGCTCGCGGCGAAGGTGCTCCTGCACCGTGGCTACCGCACCCCTGAGTCCGCCTCGGCGTTCCTGTCGGACCGGTTGGCGGACCTGCCGGACCCGTTCCGCATGAAGGGGATGCCGGGGGCGGTGGACCGCATCATCCGGGCGATTCGTTCGCGGGAGAAGGTGACGCTCTACGGTGACTACGACGTGGACGGCGTCTGCTCCACGTCGCTGCTGTACCTCTTCATGAAGGAGCTGGGCGCGCCGCCCGCGACGTACATTCCCCACCGGCTGGACGAAGGCTACGGCCTCAACGTCGGCGCGGTGGAGCGCATCGCCGCGGAGGGCACGCGGGTGCTGGTGACGCTGGACTGCGGCATCACCTCGGTGGCGGAAATCACTCGCGCCAAGGAGCTGGGCCTGGACGTGCTGGTGGTGGACCACCACACCGTGCCGCCCACGCTGCCGCCCGCGGTGGCGGTGCTCAATCCGCACCAGCCTGGCTGCGAGTACCCGACGAAGGCGCTGTGCGCCGCGGGCGTGGCCTTCAACTTCTGCATGGGCATCCGCAAGCGCCTGCGCGACGAGGGCTTCTTCGCCACCCGGAAGGAGCCCAACCTCCGGTCCATGATGGACCTGGTGGCGCTGGCCACGGTGGCGGACGTGGTGCCGCTCACCGGCGCCAACCGCATCCTGGTGACGCACGGCCTCCAGGAGCTGAGCGCGGGCCGCCGGCCGGGCGTGCGGGCCTTGAAGGAAGTGGCGGGCATGGACCCGGACGCCTCCGTCACCGCGGGGCAGGTGGGTTTCCGCCTGGGGCCCCGCATCAACGCGGCGGGCCGGCTGCATGACGCCTCGCTGGGACTTCAACTGCTGTGCTCGGAGTCCCCGGACACGGCGCGCTCACTGGCCGCGGTGTTGGATCGCGCCAACGCGGAGCGCCAGGGCATCGAGAGCAGCATCCTCACGCAGGCGCTGGCCCAGGCGGAGTCGCTGAAGGACGCGCGCGGCCTGGTGCTGTACGACGAAGGCTGGCACCCAGGCGTCATCGGCATCGTCGCCTCGCGCGTGGTGGAGCGCTTCTACCGGCCCACTGTCATGGTGGGGGTGAAGGACGGCGTGGGGAAGGGCTCGGCGCGCAGCATCGAGGCCTTCCACCTCCATGACGCGCTCAGTGGCTGTGCGGAGCTGCTGACGCGCTTCGGCGGCCACAAGCACGCCGCGGGGCTCACCATCGACGCGGAGCGGCTGCCCGCCTTCCGGGAGGCTTTTGAGAAGATTGCCTACCAGCGCCTCACGCCGGAGGACCTCATCCCCCGGTGCCGCGTGGACGCGGTGGTGAATCCCAACGAGCTGGACGCTCACGCCGTTGAGTCGCTCCAGCGGCTGGGCCCCTTCGGGCAGGGCAATCCGGAGCCCGTGCTGGTGCTGCGCCGGCAAGTGGCTCGCCCGCGAGTGCTGCAGCCCAAGTCCGGCACCGGCAGCGGCCATCTCAAGCTGGCCCTGGCGGACGCACCGGAGCTGGACGCCATCGGCTTCAACATGGCGGACCGGGCCACGCTGGTGGATGGCCCGGTGGACCTGGCGTTTCAGGCCGGCTTCGACACGTTCCGAGGCCAGCGCAAGCTGTCTCTGCGGCTCAAGGACCTGCGCGTGGCCGCCTAGCGGCTGCGGCGCTCAGGCAATGCCCCAGCGGACGCGGCCCGGCGTCATCAGCGCGCCGACGCGGGCCAGCTCGTTGAAGCGGAAGCGCTCCGCCTGCCTTTCGAAGGCGTGGCGGCACCGCTCCGAGCAGAAGAAGTAACGGCGCTTCTTGTACTCGGCGGTGGGACGGCCCTCGGGTGTGTCCAAGGCCTTCCCACATACGGGGTCCAAGTGCTGTCCCTGTCCCTGCGCGTTCTTCATCGCTCGCCTCCCAGCCCCCAGGGGAACCCAGGTTCCCATCCCGGTGGAAATAGGAGCACACGGCGTGCCAGTCCCAACTCCTTGAAGTCGCAAGGAGGGGGTACGGGCGAAGAGGGGAGGTGGTGGAAAAAACTTCATGGCCGCCCGCCGGATGCAGCGCGGCGAGCGGCCGGTGAAGGCGACTTCAGAAGGCGGTGCCGAGGCTGCCGCCCAGGAAGAAGTCGTTGTGGTAGCCCCGGCGGTAGCCCATGGCCTCCAGCCGGAAGGCGAGGCGGAAGTTACCGGAGGAGGTCAGCCGGGGCCGGCCACGGAAGCCCACGCCGTACTGAAGCAGCGGCTTGCTGCCGCTCACCTTGGTCTCCACCGTGTCGATGGTGATGGTCGACGACGTGTACGCGATGCCGCCACCCGCCTGGGCGAAGAAGCCGAAGTCGGACTTGCCGAGCTTCAGCTCATAGGCCGGGGCAATGGTGAAGTAGTGGAGGTGCGTCTTGCCCTGGATGAAGTCGGTGCCGTCGCTGGTGCCGCCAAACGTCCAGCGCACGTCGGCCCAGAGGGCCTCGCGAAGCGATTCGTTGTCGAGGATGCGGCCGTACTCCCACGTGGCGCGCACGCCCAGGCCCAGGCGCGTCTCCGCGGCCCGGCCGCGCGGGCTGTCCAGGAAGAGGGCGCCGGTGATGAACTCCATGGCCACGCCCAGGTTCGGGTCGTCGAGCCCGGAGAGGGGTTTGAAGCCGTCCTCGCCGTCGTCGTACTCCTGCTCGGAGACGCGGCGGAAGTCGTCCGCCTCGTCCACCTTGGGGCGGACGCCGTCATAGGAGTCGGAGGCGTCGTTGGCGGGCTCCTCGTCCGGGTAGGCGTAGGGGTCGTCCTCGTCCTGGGCCAGGGCGGGAGCGGACAGGGCGAGGCTGCCCAGGGCGCAACGCAAGAGCCACGTCTTCACGGAAGCAGTCCTCATGCTCACAGGTCCAGGCGGGGGCAGGTGGTGCCACCCGCGGTGCTGGGCGGGCACATGTTGGGGTCGTTGCCGACGAGCTGCTCGCGCGGAATCTGGAGGTGGTCCATCAGCTCGTTGCAGACGGCCTCCTTCAGGCGCAGGTCGGTGATGTGGGTGATGATGGCGCTGGCGGCCACGGCCAGGGTGAAGCGGGACTGGTCCGCCAGCGTGGCGCGCGCCAGCTGGTAGAGGCCGGGCGTCGTCGTGCTCTCGTCGTTGTACGAGGCGACGATGGCGCGCAGCAGCACGTCGCGCTGACCAGTGGCCTCGCCGGCCTGGTAGAGCGCGCTGGCGAGCAGCGTGCCCACCCGGTACTCGTTGCCGCTGAACGCGCTCAGGTTCTGGTTGTACAACTGGTTCAGCAGGGACGCGTCCATGCAGCGGTCCACGCGGGCCAGGTCCCGGTCCTCGGTGACTTGCCCGTACAGGTTGCCGTGGAAGGACGTGGAGAAGAAGCGCGAGTCACAGCCCTTGCCGCCCTGGGTCGTCTGGCAGGTGGCGCCGTACGCGTGGTAGTCCGCGAGCCCCTCGTCGAAGGACTTGAGGATGTTGGCGCCCGGGCTGGCGCCGGCTTGCTGCCACAGCGTGAGCGCCTCCGGGAACTGCTGGCCGTTGTAGGCCTTCAGGTTGAAGACGCGGTGCGCGTATTCGTGGGCGATGACGCCGGCGTTGATGGCCAGCGGGGCGCGCTGGAGCTTGTCGAAGGGCAGCACCAGGAACGACTCCAGTACGGAGAAGTACATGGCGTTGTCGCTCATCGGGTCCTTGTCCACGTCCGCGAGCACGAACTCCGGGAAGTAGTACGTGGTGACGGGGTCCTTGAAGTCCGCAGCGGGGATGTTGCCCACGACGCGGAAGTAATCGTAGGCGCGCTCCATGCTGTAGTACGCCGTCACCATGTTCCAGGTGTGGAAGTCCGCCGGCCAGAGGACGCCGCCCTGGGAGATGTAGTTGGCGCTGACGTCACGGCCGGCGTTCTTGAGCAGCGCGTTGGCGTAGCCCTCCGGCGTGGTGGCGTTGTTCAGGTCCGGGTCCTGGGAGTCGATGACGATGCGCGCGCCTCCCTGGAGGTCGGCCACCGTGCCCTTGAGGCCGACGATGTCGGAGATGGTCTTCAGCTCCACCTCCTGGGGGACGTACTGGCCATTGCTGGAGAGCACCAGGGCACTGACCTTGACGGGCGCGGTCGAATCGGGCGCACAGCTGGCGGCCAGTCCGAGCGCGGCGGTCGAGGCGATGACTGTTCGGAGCATGCCGCCGTTTTACTCCGGACCGCCCGGAACGTGTATTCCCCCCGGCCGCCACATTCGCGAGCACGGCGGCCGGCCGGCCGGTGCGCCCGGGCTCGCGGGCGGCTTTGGAACCCGGAATCCGCACTGATTCCGACGGTTTGAGGCGGACCCGGGGCGCTCGGACTCCTTGACGCGTCGTTTCCGCGATCCGTATGGTGCTTCGCCTTCTCCCCCCTTCGAATCCAGCAGGCGGTGCCATGGCAGTCCCGTTCATCTCCGAGGTCAAGCGTACCCACACTTGCGGTCAGCTCACCGCGACCAACGTCGGCGAGGAAGTCGTCCTCTTCGGCTGGGTGCACAACCGCCGAGACCACGGCGGCGCGGTGTTCATCGACCTGCGAGATCGGGATGGCCTCACGCAGGTGGTGTTCGAGCCGGACCACGCGGAGGCGCACGCGCTCGCCGGCAGCCTCCGGCTGGAGTACTGCGTGGGCGTGCGCGGCAAGGTCGTTTCGCGCGGGAAGAACGTGAACCCGAAGATGAAGACGGGTGAAATCGAGGTCCGGGCCAGCGACCTCACCATCTTCAACCGTTCGGAGCCGACGCCGTTCCCCGTCGAGGACAGCATCGACACGTCCGAGGAGAAGCGCCTGGCCCACCGCTTCCTGGACCTGCGCCGCGCGCCGCTCCAGCACTCGCTGATGACGCGCTCGAAGATGAACGCGCTGACGCGCTCGTACATGGTGGGCAACGGGTTCCTGGAGCTGGAGACGCCCTTCATGGGCAAGTACACGCCGGGCGGCGCGCGCAACTTCCTGGTCCCCAGCCGTCTCAACGCGGGCAAGTTCTACGCGCTGGCGGAGAGCCCGCAGCTCTACAAGCAGCTGTTCATGGTGGCGGGCTTCGACCGGTACTTCCAGATCGTCAAGTGCTTCCGCGACGAGGACCTGCGCGTGGACCGGCAGCCGGAGTTCACGCAGATCGACGTGGAGATGAGCTTCGTCACCCAGGACGACATCTTCACGATGATTGAGGGACTGCTGAAGAAGCTGTGGGGCGAGGTGCTGGGCATCGACATCCCCACGCCCTTCATGCGGATGGACTTCTACGAGTCCATGGCCAAGTACGGCAACGACAAGCCGGACCTGCGCTTCGGGCTGGAGCACGTGGTGCTCACCGACCTGATTCGCGAGCACGGCGAGGGCGGCGGCGTCCCGATGATTTGGGAGGCGGTGCAGAACAAGGGCATCGTCAAGGCGATGGTCGTCCCCGCGGAGAAGGCGATGAGCCGCGCGGAGAGCGACAAGCTGGAGGAGTTCGCCAAGCAGGCGGGCGCCAAGGGCCTGGCCCGCGCGAAGGTGGCGGAGGGGGGCGAGTGGACGCAGTCCCCGCTGTCCAAGACGATCAGCCCCGCGCTGCGGCAGGCCATCAACCAGGCCGTGGGCGCGAAGACGGGCGACCTCCTCCTGTTCCAGTTCGGCAAGGAGGCGCTGGTCCACACGGTGATGGCCAACCTGCGCGTGCACGTGGCCAAGAAGCTGGGCCTGATTCCGGAGTACGGCAGCGGCGGCCAGTGGAAGTTCCTGTGGGTCGTGAACCCGCCGCTGTTCGAGTACGACGACGAGACGAACACCTGGGCGGCGGCGCACCACGCCTTCACGCGTCCGCACGACGAGGACGTGGCCTACCTGCTCACGGACCCGGGCCGGGTGAAGTGCCACCGCTACGACGTGGTGCTCAACGGCTTCGAGATTGGCGGCGGCTCCATCCGTCTGCATGACCCGAAGGTGCAGGCGGAGGTGTTCAAGGCGCTGGGCATCAGCGACGAGGACGCGCGCGCCAAGTTCGGCTTCCTGCTGGACGCGCTGAAGTTCGGCGCTCCGCCGCACGGCGGCATCGCGCTGGGCATGGACCGGCTGGCCATGCTGCTCACGGGCGCCGAGTCCCTGCGCGACGTCATTCCGTTCCCGAAGTCGAAGACGGGCACCGACCTGATGACGGGCGCCCCCGGCGACGTGGATGACCGGCAGCTGCGTGAGATTCACGTGCGGCCGGTGCCCGTGGCGCCCAAGGCCTAGTCCGTCAGACGCGAGCCCTCGCTCGCGCGGTCCCGCCACCCCTTTTGACGCGGGGTGGCGGCGGGCCCGCCGTGCCCTGAACATGGCCACGGAGTGGAGTGCCGGTGCGCAACCGCGTAAACAGGGAGGGCCAAGGGAGGGGTAGGGCCAGATGAAGACGTTCCTCGTGGTCAATCCGCGCAGCGCCAACGGGCAGACGGGAAAGCGCTGGGCGGAGATTTCCGCGCAGGTCGGCAGGGCGCTGGGCGACTTCGGCCACGGCTTCACCCAGGGTGGCATGGACGCGGCGCGCATCACCCGCCAGGCGCTCCTGGACGGGTACGAGTGCATCGTCGCGGTGGGTGGCGACGGCACGCTCAACGAAGTCACCAACGGCTTCTTCGAGGACGGCAAGGCGCTGAATCCGAACGCGGCGCTGGGGCTGATTCCCCGGGGCACGGGTGGCGACTTCCGGCGCACCTTCGGGTGGGACCTGGAGCTGGCCTCGTCGTTGGAGCGGCTGCGCTCCGGCACGACAGAGCCGTTCGACGTGGGCCAGCTGGAGTTCATCGACCACGCGGGCCAGCCCGCCACGCGCTACTTCGCCAACATCGCCTCGTTCGGTGTGAGCGCGGTGGTGGCCCAGGAGGTCAACCAGAGCAGCAAGGCCCTGGGCGGCCACCTGAGCTTCATGTGGGGCACGCTGAAGGGGCTGGTGAAGTACTCAGAGCGGCAGGTGCGGCTGTCGGTGGACGGGGGCCCGGAAGAGGTGGTGAGTGTCACCGCGGTGGCCGTGGCCAACGGCCGTTACTTCGGCAGCGGCATGTTCGTCGCGCCGGACGCCGTCACCCACGACGGCCTCTTCGACGTCACCATCTGGTCCAACTACAGCCTGAGCGACTTCATCCTCAAGTCGAAGGGCGTCTACAACGGCTCGCACGTGAACTGGAAGGGCACCCGGCGCCTGCGCTGCCGCACCCTGCGCGCCGAGCCCGTGGACGGCGGCGACGTCTTCCTGGACGTGGATGGCGAGACGCCGGGCCGCCTCCCGTGCACCATGACGCTGCTGCCCGGGGCCATCCGCCTCAAGGTGCTGTAGCGCTCACGCGCCCCGATTCGTCGCCCGGTCGCCTGTCGAGCGACATGGCACTTGGGACGTGGGGCTGGACTGAGGCAACCTCCTGCATCCCGTGGCGTCCGGCGTTAGGTGCGCTGGACGCTCGGCACCGTGCCCGCGGTGCCTGCTGTATTGGCCCAGGAGACGCGCCATGCCTCAAGAGCGAGGACCCGCACAGCTCGACCTCTTCACCGGCGCCGCCGTGGAGCCGCCCGCCAAGGGCCGCAAGGGCTCGCAGCCCGTGGAGCCCGCGGCCGTGCCGGAGTCGCTGGCCACGCTGGGGCGGGAGCTGCCGCAGGGGGTGTTCCTCGGGACGTCCTCGTGGACGTTCCCGGGCTGGTCCGGCATCGTCTATGACCATGAGGCCTCCGCCTCACAGCTCGCGCGGGAGGGACTGGCCGCTTACGCGCACCACCCGGTGCTGCGCACGGTGGGCATCGACCGGACCTTCTACGGCCCCATCGCCTCCAGCGCCTTCGCCGAGTACGCCGCCCAGGTGCCGGACACCTTCCGCTTCCTGGTGAAGGCCCATGAGGTCTGCACCCTGGCGCGCTTCCCGCTGCACGAGCGCTACGGCGCGCAGCGGGGACAAACCAACGAGCGCTTCCTCCATGCCGCCTACGCCTCGGAGGCCGTCGTCATGCCCTTCGTGGAGGGGCTGGGGGAGAAGGCGGGGCCGCTCGTCTTCCAGTTCCCGCCGCAGGACCCGCAGGCGCTCGGCGGGCCCGCGCGCTTCGTGGAGCGCCTGCACGCCTTCTTCGCCGCGCTGCCGAAGGGGCCGCTGTACGCGGTGGAGCTGCGCAACGAGGAGCTGCTCACGGAGGGGCTGGCCCAGGCGCTGGCGGACGTGGGCGTCAGTCCGGTGCTGGCGGTGTGGGCGCACATGCCGCCCGTGGGCCGGCAGGCGAAGCTCACTCGCGCCTTCGAATCCCGCGCGCTGGTGGTGCGGTGGATGCTCCCGCCGGACCTCGGCTACGAAGAGGCGCGCGCGCGTTACGCGCCGTTCAATCAACTGGTGGACGAGGACGTCCCCACGCGCGATGTCCTGGCCCGGGTGTGCCTGGCGGCGCTGCGCCGGGACAAGCCCACCTTCATCACCATCAACAACAAGGCCGAGGGCAGCGCGCCACTGTCCGCTATCAAACTGGCCGAGCGCGTCGTCCTGGGCAGGCGGGAAGAGGCCGAGCGTCAGGCCACCCCCCGTTGAGTGTCACTTGCCACTGAGCACGCGTCTTGCTTACCTGTGGAGCCATGACAGTCATGACGGTTGCGGCACTGGTGGTCCAGCTGATGTCCGCAGGGGGCGCAGGCGCCCAGGGCGAGCAGGCAGCCGGACGCCAGCAAGGCGACCCGGGCAGCATCTCCACGAACCTCTCCGCGCTGAAGGGCGAAGTCTCATCGCTGTCCGAGCGCTTCAAGGCCGCTCGCGAGCGGCGCCGCTTGCAGGCGGAGAAGGAGAAGCAGGAGTGGGAGCGTGAGCCGAAGGCGCCTGCCAGTCCTCGACGCGAATGAGCCGCCGCTCCCGCCCGAAGGGCCGGAGCCGCCGCCTTCCGAGGACGAAGCGGTAGAAATTCCCATTGATGGGAACCTGGACCTGCACCTCTTCCACCCGCGCGACGTGAAGGACCTGGTGGTGGAGTACCTCTGGGCGTGCAGGCAGAAGGGCGTCCTGGACGTGCGCATCATCCACGGCAAGGGCACCGGCGCGCTGAGGCGCACCGTGCAGTCGCTGCTCCCCAGGTTGCCGGAGGTGGAGTCGTTCCGTTCCGCGGGCGAAGGGGACGGAGGCTGGGGCGCGACGTGGGTGCGCCTGCGCCCAGCGGACTACGACAGCCAGAAGTAGGCGGAGGCGATGAGGGCGCGCTTCTCCGTCACCTTCGCCTTGTTGGCCAGATCCGCCAACTGCCGGTCCTTGGAGGCATAGCGCTTCTCCTCCTCGTTGCGGAGCGAGGACAGCTTGCGGCGGTACTCGCGCTCCATCCGGTCGGAGTGCGCGCGGGCCTTGGCCTTGTCGGCGATGTCCTCGGCCAGCCCCACCTGCTTGCGCGCTTCAGTCCACGTCTGCCGCGCGGCTTCCACGGCCTCACGCGACTCCATGAGGCAGTCCTCGACGTAGCGGTCCGCGCGCTCCTTGGCCTTGTCCAGCTCCAGGGCGTTGCGCCGCTCCGCGGCCCGGACGATTTCGTCCTTCGCCGCCATCAGCGCCTGCTCCTGCATCAGTTGCACGGACACCGGCGCGGGCTGACGCCGCCGCTCCGGCTTCGCCGCCAGCTTCACGAAGTGCGCGCCGTCCGCCATGGGCAGGGCGCGGAAGCCGTCCCTGTCGCGCACGAGCACCAGGTGGGCCAGCTTCTCCTCGGGCTTGAGGCCGGTCGTCTCGAACTTGTACGCGAACCACCAGCCCTCGCTGCCCGCGAGCCGCGCCAGCCGTGACGGCAGTCCCGCCGCGTCCAGTTGCAGGTAGCTCACCGCGTCCTGGGTGCGCTCCTTGACGGCATAGGCGGCCTTGGCCACCTCCAGCCGCCCCGAGTTGCGGCTACCCAGCACGGACGCGGTGAGGGCACGGGCCTCCTGCTGACGCTTGGCCAGGGCCTCCTTCGTCTGCTCGTTCTGCCCGCGCAGCCGGCGTCGCACGTCGCCGTCGAAGCGCTCCAGCACCACCGAGCGCATCTCCGTCATGCGCTTGCTGATGCGGCCTTCCAACTCCTCGCGGAGTTTGTCGAAGGCGATGTTGATGTCCTCGGGCTTCCGGCAGGACTGGTAGATGTCCAGGACGCGCCGCTCGAAGTCGACGCCGCTCTCCAGCGCGCCCAGGATTTCGTCGGACGCGCCGAACACGCCGTCGAAGAGGTTCAGCTTCTTCTCCAGCAGCTCGAAGAGGCGGGCGTCCGCCGCGTTCATCCGGTTGAGGAAGTTGATGACCAGCACGTCCCGCTGCTGGCCGTAACGGTGGCAGCGGCCGATGCGCTGCTCCACGCGCTGCGGGTTCCAGGGCAGGTCGTAGTTCACCACCAGGTTGCAGAACTGGAGGTTGAGGCCCTCGGCGCCGGCCTCGGTGCAGATGAGGATCTGCGTGCGGTGGCGGAACTCCTCCACCAGCGCGCGCCGGTCCTCGGGCGTGCCCGCGTCTCCGGACAGCAGGGAGATCTTCCCCTGGTAGCCGCTCTCCGACAGGAGGTTGAAGAGGTACTGCTGCGTGCGCTTGGACTCGGTGAAGATGAGCGCCTTCTCCGGCCAGCCGTGCGACTTCATCACGGCGAAGGTCCGGTCCAGGCCGCGCTTGAGCGCCTCGCCCTTGGCGTTGACCTTGATGGAGTCCGCCAGGTCCGCGTACTGGCGCAGCTCCCAGACCTCCTGCTCCAGCGCGCGGACGTTGGGCGCCTTGGCCGGGTCGTCCGACCACTCCTCGCCCTCCTCGACGAACTGCTTGGCCTCCTCGGGCTCGAACATCGCCAGGGCCTGCTGGCCCAGCTTCGCCGCCTGGAGCCGCTTCTCCAGGTTGTCCGACAGCCGGCGCAGCGTGGGGGCGATGGCGTAGGTGGAGGACGCGAGCAGCTTGCGGTAGCAGAGCGTCAGCAGCGTCTTCTTGCCGGGCTCAATCGCCGCGGCCTCGGAGCGCTGGAGGTACTCGCTCACCTTCTCGTAGAGGTCGTGCTCCTCCGGGGAGGGGGTGAAGTCCTCCACGATGGAGCGGCGGTTGGTGTAGCGGACGTATTCGCGCACCTGCCGGCGCAGGGTGCGCTGCACCACGGGGGCCAGCCGCTCCTTCAGCTCGATGGCGGCGGCCTCCGGCATGCCACCGGCCTCGTCCGTCCGGTAACGGCTGCGGAAGGCGTGCTCGGGTCCGAGGATCTGCTCGTCCAGCAGGGACATCAGCCCGAACAGCTCCATCAAGTCGTTCTGGAGCGGGGTGGCGGTGAGCAGCAGCTTGGGCTTGCCGGCCAGGGACGCCTTCAGGGCCTGGCCCATCTTGTTGTTGGCCCGGTGCGCGTTGCGCAGGCGGTGGGCTTCGTCGATGACCACCAGGTCCCACGGAATCTCCGCCGTCAGGTGCGCCTTGTTCGCCGCGAAGGGGTGCGAGCAGATGACGGGGAAGGGCTGGTCGAAGCAGTTCCCCGTGGCGCGCACGGTGCGGCCGTCCACCAGGACGCTGTCCAGGTCGAACTTCTCCCGCAATTCGCTGTTCCACTGCGCGCGCAGCGTGGCGGGCGCCAGGATGAGGATGCGCGACTTCCCCTCGGCCATGAGCTGGGCGATGACGAGCCCCGCCTCAATGGTCTTCCCCAGGCCCACCTCGTCGCCCAGCATGCAGCCGCCGCGCGACAGCGAGTCGAGCGCGAACATGGCGCCTTCGACCTGGTGCGGGTTGAGGTCTACCTTCGCTTCCGACAGCGCTCCCGCCAGCCGTTGCTGCGTGTCACCGCTGCGCGCCAGCAGTTCCTCTGCCAGCAGCCGCTCATGGAAGGGCGTCAACGCCGTGGGGGCCGCCGCCGACTCGGACTCCATCCGTGCCGCCACCGCCGCCGCCGCCGCGTCCGCCTCAACCTCCACCCTGAATCCCCTCGCGACCTCCGCCAAGACCTTCTCCATCCGTGGTGTTTTCGAGGTCGCCCACCGTCACGGCGGGCGAGGACCGGCCATTTTGTTGACGCGCGCCTATCTGTAAAGGGGGTCGTGTCCGAGGCCGAAAAATCGGCCTCCGCGCGATTGGCATGCTTCTTTGCGAGCGGCGTCGATACACGTTGACTGCACACTGCGTACAAAACTTTCGCTGGACTTGACGCAGAGGCCTAGAGCAGTCCGCGCGCCTTCACGTCCAGGTAGGCGTTGAGCGTGGCCGCGCCGAAGCCGCGCGCGGGGGCTCGGATCACCAGCGCGCCCGCGTCCCGCAGGGTGGTGGCCGTCCGCCGGTACTCCGTCTCCAGCCGTGCCGCGGCCTGGCGCGCGTAGGCATCCTGCGTCTGCGCGGGCACACCGTGGGCCGCCGCCTGGACGTCCTCGTCCAGCAGCGAGGCGACGACGGGCAGGTGCCGGGGGCGCAGCGCCAGCGTGCGCGTGAGGAGGCTGGCGGAGGCGTCCGGGTCCACCAGGTCCGTGAACAGCACCACCAGGGCGCGCCGCGTCTGGCGTGCAAAGGCGAAGTCGAAGGCGCGGCCGTAGTCGCTCTCCTCGAGCGCGGCCTCGGTGCGGTAGAGCGATTCGGTGATGAGCCGCAGGTGCTCGCGGCCCTTGCGTGGCGGCAGGTAGGCCCGCACGCCGCTGGCGAACGCCAGCACGCCGACCACGTCACCGGCCTCCAGGCCCACGCGCGCCAGCCGCAGCGCCGCGTCCACCGCATGGTCCAGCTTGCGCCGCTCCTGGATGCGCCCCGCCATGTGCCGGCCGCAGTCGAGCAGCAGGAGCACCGGCTGGTGCTGCTCCGGCTGCCACGTGCGCACCAGGGTGTGGGCGTGGCGCGCGGACGCCTTCCAGTCGATGTGACGGTAGTCGTCGCCGGGGCGGTACTCGCGCAGCGACTCGAACTCCCGGCCCTCCGAGGCGCGCCGCCGCTGCGTGCGCGCGGAAGGGGCGTCCGAGGCGTGGGCCAGCGCTAGCGCTTCGCGGGTGAGCGCGGTGAGGTCCGGGTACACCTTGACGTCCATCGTCGCGGGGACGCGGACCTGCCGCGCGCACAGGCCCAGGGGGCCTCGCAGCCGCAGGTGCACGTCCCCGAAGCGGGCGTCACCCCGCGAAGGCGGCGTGACGAAGTAGGTGAGCTCCTGGGGCGTGGTCCGTGCCGCGGGCAGGGTGAGGGATTGCCGGTGCCCGCTGCTGGCCATGTCCTCGGGCGGCTCGTCGCGGACCTCCACGTGCAGCGGCGCGGTGCCGGTGTCCTGGCGCTCCAGCGCCACGTGCACGGCGTTGCGCGTGCCGGAGGAGAGGACGGGCTCCACGCGCCGCCAGACGCGGACGCTCTGGGCGCGCGGGGCCCGGAGGAAGTCCACGGCGCAGAGGGCCAGCACGGCCACGTCCGTCGCCAGCGCGAGCCAGCCGAACGCGGGGCTGGCCACCGCGAGCGCCGCCGGGAGGAGCCCCGCCGCCAGCAGGGCCACGGCGAGGCCGGTGGGGACGGGGCGCCCGGCGCTCACCGGGGCACTCGGACCCGCTCGAGCGTCTGCTTCAGCACGTCGTCCGCGGTGATGCCTTCCACCTCGGCCTCGGCCTTGAGGAGCAGCCGGTGGTTGAGGACGCTGAAGGTGACGGCCTTGACGTCATCCGGGGTGACGAAGTCCGTGCCCATCAGCGCGGCGCGGGCCTTCGATGCCGCGAGCAGCGCCTGGGCCGAGCGGGGGCTGGCGCCCAGGCGCACGCGCGGGTTGGTGCGCGTCTCCCGGACGATGGCCACCACGTACTGGATGATGGAGTCGTCACACGACACGCGGGCGGCGCGCGCCTGCAGCTCCAGCAGCGTGGGCGCATCCAGCACCTGGCGGGTGGTGGCCGGCTTGCCTTCGCGCTGGTGGAAGGCGCGGAGCATCGTCGTCTCCGCCGAGGCCTCCGGGTAGCCGACGCGCACGCGCATGAGGAAGCGGTCCAGCTGGGCCTCCGGCAGCGGGTAGGTGCCCTCCAGCTCCAGGGGGTTCTGCGTGGCCACCACGAAGAAGTGGGGCGGCAGCGCGTGGGACACGCCGTCGATGGTGACCTGCCGCTCCTCCATGGCCTCCAGGAGCGCGGCCTGCGTCTTGGGCGGGGTGCGGTTGATTTCGTCCGCGACCACCACCTCCGTGAAGATGGGGCCCTTCACGAGGCGGAAGGCGTGGTCCTGGGGCTGGAAGACGTTGGTGCCCAGGATGTCCGCCGGCATCAGGTCCGGGGTGAACTGGATGCGCGTGAAGAGCAGCCCCAGCGCGCCGGCCATGCTGCGCGCGGTGAGCGTCTTGGCCACGCCGGGCACGCCCTCCAGCAGCACGTGGCCGCGCGCGAGGAAGGCCGTCACCAGGTCCTCCAGCACGCGCTGCTGGCCGAAGACGGCCGCGTCGAGCGCGGCGGTGAGACGGGAGAGGGGAGAGGCGTCGGACATGGTGGCCGGTGACGCTAGCCCGCTGCCGCGGAGGGCGGCAGCGCTTTTTCATTCGAGGCGCGGAGGCTCAGTGCGAGGACTGGCCCTTGAGCCCCAGCAGCGTGCCGCCCAGTGTGGCGACCGCGCCCAGGATGGCCACGTAGACGCCGAAGCTGGGCGATGAGTTCATCATCTCCGAGTTGCCGATGGGCGTGGGCACCATCGTCGTGTCGGACGACACCTTGATGAACACGACGCACCAGATGAGGCACACGATGCTGACGATGAGCTGGCCCATCCACGGCACCACCGGGTTCACGTTCGGGAGCGAGCCCTTGACGCGCACCGTGACAGCCGTCAGTAGGAGGATGGACATGATGAAGGCGCCGAAGCCCAGGCTCATCAGGCCGAGCACGTCTCCATCCACCGCCGTCTCCTTCCACGGAAGGAAGCACGACATCAGCACCACCGCCGCGCCCCAGAACGCAACCTTGTCGCCACCCTGGAGCTGAGCGAACAGCTCCTTCGCGTCACGGATGAGCTCATCCGGGTCGGTGACGGCGCTGCTACCACGGTCGTTCGAGTCCGCGCGGTCCCACGGGTCCACCGAGGCCGCGGGCTCGGGAGCGGGCGCCTTGCGAGGCGCGGGCCGAGGCGCCGCTGCGCGCGACGCACGCTGCTGCGGCGCACTGCGGGCGATGTCCTCCATGCTCCGGATGTTGGTGGAGTCCGAGTCGGGCGGCGGCGCGGCGGCGGGCCGACTTCCGGACTTGCCTGCGGCCGGACGTGGGCGCCGCGGGGGAGGCGGCCTGGCGGCTCGGCGGGGGTCCTCCGCCGCGTCCGTGGACTCCTCAGACTCTTCGGCCGGCGGTTCCCCCGAGAGGAACGAGCCATCGATGATGTAATCGCAGACGGAACAGATGGACGTGTTGGCGGCTACCTTCGAGCCGCAGCCAGGGCAGTTCAGGACCAACGCTCCCGCGGAGAGAATCCACGTATCATCTTCGGAGCGCTGGCCTTGCGTGTCAAACCCCTCGCGGCCTAACCCCTGGATTTTCGCGGGGAATTGACCTAGGCCCGCGCCATGCGCCGCTCGCACTCCGTCCGTGCCCTGTCGACATGTGTCGTCGCTTTCTCGCTGCTGTCCGGATGCGTCCGTTCCGTGCCGCCGGTGAAGCCGCCTCCCGTGGACGCGCAGACGCTCGAGCGCATCCAGGCGTGGGAGGACGCGCGCTCGCTGGGGCATGGGGCCCTGGTGTCGCTGGCGGCCAGCGCACCGGATGCCCGGGTGCGTGCTCGGGCCCTGCGGGCGCTGGCGCGAATCCAGGACCCGGCCACCCTGGAGACCGTCATCGCGGGGCTGAAGGATGAGGACGCGGCGGTACGTGGCGAGGCGGCCTTCGCCGCGGGCGTGCTCGCCCTGTCCTGGGAGCCCCTGGTGGATGCCGAGCTCGCGGCGTTGGAGAAGGCGCTGCTGGAAGCCGGGCGGACAGAACGCGACGCGGACGCGCGGCGGGCGGTGGTGGAGGCCGTGGGCCGGCTGGGGACACCCGGAGCCGTGGCGTGGCTGTCCGAGCGGATGCGCGAAGCGGATGGGGCGGAGGCGGCCTGGGCCACGCAGGCGTTGGGCGTCCTCGCACGCACCCGCGGCGCGGCGGTGGTTGCCCTGGTGCCCCTGGCGCCAGCGGAGGCGCTGCTCGCGGCCGAGCGGCCGGTGGAGGCGCGTCAGGCAGGGGCTTATTTCCTGGCCACCGTGAAGCGGCCCGAGGCCTTGCTCGCGCTGCGCCGCTGCCTGGGGGATGCGGACGCGGACGTGCGGGCCTCGTGCGCGAAGGGCTTCGGTGACGTGGGTGGTCCCGAGGATGCCGCGGTCCTCGGGCGGCTCTTGGAGGACACGGTTCCGCGTGTGGCGGCGGAGGCGGCGCGCTCGCTGGCGAAGCTGGCGGCGGCTTGCAGTGGACCGTGCACCGCGGTGGATGCGCTGGAGGCCTTGGCGGCGCGAGCCAAACGCGTGGCCCGGGGCATGGCGCCTCCGGCGGCGGCGGGGGCATCGGCGCCGGAGGGCGCGAAGGCGCCGGTGGAGACATTGGCGCGGTCGGCGGAGGGACATGCGCTGCTGGCGCTGGCGCAGCAGGGCCTGCCCGCCTTCGGGCGTCCCGTCCTGGAGTCGCTGCGGCTCGCGCTGGCGGACGCGGAGCGGGGCGCGGCCTCGGATGTCGCGCGAGCGGACCTGGCCTGGCTGGACTGCCGGCTGGCGGCGGCGGTGGACCGGCAGGAGGGAGCGCTGAAGGAAGTCCTGGGCTGCGGCTATGGGCGCGTGCCCGAGGCGCGCCGGTTGGCGTTGGGGCTGCGCGAAGTGGCTCAGTCGAAGGGGCAGGGCGGGGC
>NZ_VHLB01000097.1:0-33456 GCF_006547365.1 Myxococcus sp. AB056
CTCCCTCTGCCTGCCCCCCGGCGCCAACGGCGCCGTTGGCCAGTCGACGTTCGGAAGAGACTTCCGTGGGGCTGGCTGTAAAAACGACCGATTACCGCCCTTATGCATGGGCCGGCTCGGATGCAAACCCCTGGATTCACTTGGAAACGATGGTGCCCCCCCTTGGCACGAGGGTCGCAATGGGCACCCCCCCGTAGCGTCATCGCGATCCCCCAACCAGATCTCTTTTTCCCCGAGAGACACCATGCAGGCTTCCAACTCCTTCTCCTCCCCTGATTCGCTCTCCACCTACCTGTCGGAGATCAACCAGTACCCGCTGCTCACCCAGCCGCAGGAGCAGGAGCTGTCGAAGCGCTTCCGCGCGGGGGACTTGGCCGCGGGCCACCAGTTGGTGACGGCGAACCTCCGCTTCGTGGTGAAGGTGGCCTACGAGTACCGCTCCTACGGCCTGAAGATGTCGGACCTCATCCAGGAGGCGAACATCGGCCTGATGAAGGCCGTGCAGAAGTTCGATCCGGACAAGGGCATCCGCCTCATCTCCTACGCCGTCTGGTGGATTCGCGCGTACATCCAGAACTGCATCCTGAAGAACTGGAGCCTGGTGAAGCTGGGCACCACGCAGGCGCAGCGCCGCCTCTTCTTCAGCCTGGCCCGCACGCGCCGCGAGCTGGAGAAGATGGGCGCCGGCGACGCGAACGTCGTCAACGCCGAGGAGATTGCGCGCAAGCTGAACGTGAAGGCCTCCGAGGTGCGCGAGATGGAGCAGCGCATGGGCGGCCGTGATTTGTCCCTGGACGCGCCCATGGGCGAGGACGGCGACGCCACGCACCTGGACTTCGTGGAGTCCGAGTCCGTCTCCGCGGTGGACGAGGTCGCCGACCGGCAGCAGGCCAACCTCACCCGCGAGCTCGTGCAGCGCGCCCTGCGCCGCCTGGACCCGCGCGAGCGCTTCATCATCGAGCAGCGCGTCATGGGTGACGCGGAGATGACGCTCAGCGAGTTGGGCGAGCACTTCGGCTTCTCCCGCGAGCGCGCCCGTCAACTGGAGATTCGGGCGAAGGACAAGCTCAAGCTCGCGCTGGCCACGCTGATGGCCGAGGCCGGCGTCGACGAGAGCACGCTCAACGCCTGAGCCTCACACCTTCCTGGGGAAGACGACGGCGCTCCAGCCCGGCCCGGCTGGAGCGCCGCCTTCCCGTACCGGCTCGTCATGGAGCGGGCTCACCCCATCCGCTCGAAGCGAATGTCGGCGTGCTGGTCATCCGCGGCGGCGAAGGCGAGCAGCCGCCCGCCCTCGTCGCTCAGCGCGGCGCGGTCCTCACGCGACAGCCGCGCGAAGGGCGTGATGCACAAGGTCGCGGTGCCGCGCGCACGTTCGATGCGCCAGGTTCCTCGAACGAAGCCATCGACGAGGAGGGTGGCGCGCACGATGCCGTTGAGGGTGAAGACTCGCTTGCGGGCGGCATCGGAGATGATGCGCGTGCGGTCCGCGTGGGCCAGCAGCACGCTGTCGAATTCGGACAGGAAGCGGACGGGCGCGGGCGTGTCCGGGTCGGGCCTCCGGGCATTCGGGATGTCGAACAGCTCGACGCCGTGCTCGTCACGGAAGGCGCGCAGCTCAGGCCTCAACCGCTCCAGGACAGCGCCCATGCGTGGCAGGCCCGACCAGGCCTGCAGGTCCTTGGCGCTCGCGGGGCCAAACGCGGCGAGGTAGCGCATCACCAGCGCGTCTGGCGGCGCGGCGGGCTCGAAGCGCTGGCCGAGCCAGGACTCGGCGGTGGCGTACACCATCCGCTCGCCATGGCCCCACGTTCCAGAGGGAGGCACCGTCACGAGCGGCTCCAGGCACGAGAAGCCCTGGCTCAGGGCGCTCGCATCATGGCCGGGCCACTTCGCCTGGAGCCGCTGGCCCAGCTCGCCCCGGGGACTGGGACGTGCCTCCAGCAGCGCCCGCCCCTCCGCCACCAGCGCCTGGACCTCCACGCCCGCCAGTTGCTTGGCATGGGAGGAGTGCTTCAACCCCCTGTCCAGCGCGGGCTGCAGCACGGGGCGCAGCGCGAGGCAGTCACGCGCGGTCACTAGGTGCAACGTCCCGCGCATCATCCCGGCGCGCACCACCTGGCGCTCGGTCACGAGCCGGGTCAGCGCCTCTTGCTGGAAGCCGTTCAGCCGCGTCCACAATGCGCCGTAGGGAGGATGGGTGGCCTGGGCTTGAAGCCCCACCAGGTGCTCCAGCGCCTCCATCACGCCCGCCTGGGAGCGCTGCAACAGCCACTGACGCTGGAGCAGGGCCCGGTTGAGGGCCCGCTGTCCCAGGACCTGGGCCGGCAGCCTCCGCCGCCGCGAGGCGGCACGGACCGGCGGCGCGCGTCCTGAGTCCTTCGTGGGTGAAGGCACTGGACTCAGCCCCCCTTCCCTCCCTGCCTTGCTGGAGCGTCCACGTTTGACACCCGCGGGGACGAGCATCGGCAACATCATCAAGAAGGGAATCATGTCGGGTGGCACCTGGGGGTGGGATGCGAACGCCCCTGGGTCGGGAGAACCCAAGGGGCTTCGTAGACGCCATCCTGCGACCCGCCCCTGACAGTCCTATGTCAGGAATGTACAACCCACCGGGCCCGGCTCAGCGCCGCGACAGGCCGTGGAGCGCCATCACGAGGTGCTCGAAGGTGCGCCCGGGCAACAGGCGCTTCGACACCAGGCCGACGCGCTGCGACAGGCGACCCACGGAGTAGCGCACGTCCACGCGCTGCCGCTCCACCAGGGCCAGGAGCTTCCGGGCGACGTGCTCGGGAGGAACGCCCGCGCCTTCTCCTGACTCCACCAGGTTCATGACGCGCTCGAAGGCCTCCTGGTAGGCGGACCCGGGACCGGAGTGCCGGGCGCGTTGCCGGTACTCGCGCACGCGCGTGAGGACATCCCCGGGCTGCAGCAGCGTGGCCTCGATGCCGAAGGCGGCGACTTCCTGCCGGAGGCTCTCCGTCATTCCCTCCAGGGCGAACTTGCTGGCGCTGTAGAGCCCCTGGAAGGGAAGCCCGGCGGCGCCGCCCATGGAGCTGATGTTGACGATGAGACCCGACCGCTGCGCGCGCATCGTGGGAAGCACCGCCCGGCAGACGCGCAGCGCGCCGAAGAAGTTGGTGTCCATCTGCCGCTGGGCTTCTTCGACGGACACGTCCTCCACGGCGCCTGCCATCACGAAGCCCGCGCAGTTCACCACCACGTCGAGCCGGCCCTCGGCCGCGAGCACCGACGCCACCGCGCGCTGAACGGAATCCTCATCCGTGACGTCCAACACGGCCATCCGGTGGTGGGCACCATCCGCGCGGGGATGGCGGCTGGTACCATGGACGGCGTGGCCATGTGCCCCCAGGAGCTCCGCGCAGGCCTGACCGATGCCAGAGGATGCGCCAGTGATGAGGACCACCTTGCGTCGCGACTTGCTCATGCGTGTTCCTGCCCAGGCTCGTGACGAGCATCGACGTGGGAGCGCATAGTGAACCTCATCGAGCCCTGTGTCCTGGCGGGTGCGGTGGTGGGCACCCTCACCGGAGCCGTCCTGGGATTTCCCCATGGCCTGCTGTGGGGACTGGGCGGCATGGCGGCCGGCTTCGTCGGCGGCGTGCTCGTACTGCCCTTCGTCATCCTCTTCCTCGTCATGGCCGGAATGGCGCTGTTCTTCTGGCCGCGCCACCTGCTCAGGCAGCTCCGGGGCACGCAACCCGGGACGGATGACGCGCCGTGAGCACACGGCGAACACTGATGCGTCTGTCTTTTCGAATCGCCGAGTCCTCGCTTATGAGGCCGGCTCATATGATTTCCACAGACAGTGTGCATTTCCGCCGTCGAAGTTCCTCCCATGTCATGGGCTTCCCATCGCCGCGCGTGAAGTCGCTCCTGGCGTTGATGCTCCTGGGCCTGGCCCCCGTCACCTGGGGCTGTGGTGGTTCGGAGCCGTCGCCCTCCCCCAGACCCGATGCGGGCACCCAGCGGCCGGACGCGGGGGCATCGACGAACGACGCGGGCACCGATGCCGGGACGGAGGACCCCGACGCGGGAGAGCCGCCTCCGGGCTTCACGCTCCAAACCGCGTCCGAAGTGACACTCCGGTTCATCCCGGAGGCAAGCGCGGAGCTGAACGTCACCATCACCCGCGAGCCCACGTTCACCGATGCCGTGCACCTCTCCATCGAGGGGCTTCCCGAGCATGTGCACGTGACCACCGACGTCATCACCGCCACGGAGTCCGAAGCCACGCTCTCGCTCGCCGCCCAGGAGTTCGCCCGCTACGGCAGTGTGCCCGTAACGCTGGTCGCGAGCGGCGGAGGGGCTCGCGTCGAGCATCCCCTGAACCTCGTCATCCGGCCCGGCCCGGCGGCGCTGGACACCTCGTTCGGCGGCAATGGCGTGGCGATGCCCGCCTTCGGCCACCCGGAGGCGCGCATCCACGCCCTGGCGGCGCAGCCGGACGGCAAGTGGATCCTGGCGGGCGCCACGGGCTCCACCGGCCTGCGCGACGTCCTGGTGGCACGTCTGCTCCCGAACGGGACGTTGGACCCCGCCTTTGGCACCCAGGGCACCGTCACCCTGGACGTCTGTGGCGGCGATGACTACGTGGACGCCGTCACCGTGCTGTCCGACGGGCGAATCCTCGTCGCGGGGGGCGCCATCGCGGGTCCTGGGAGCTGCTCGGGGAGGCAGTACCAGAGCCTGCTCTTCGCCCGGTACACCTCGGCGGGCGACCTGGACACCACCTTTGGCGACACGGGGGTGCGTACCTTCCAGATTTCCGCGGGCAACGCCACGCTGCATGCCGTCACGGTGGATTCGAGGGGGCGCATCGTCGGTGCCGGCACTGTGCAGCACGATGACCTGGACTTCGTCATCATGCGCCTGACGCCCACGGGCGCCGCCGATACGACCTTCAGCTCGGATGGACTGGCCTGGGATGACCTGGGCGCAGACGAGGACGGCCTGGCCGTTGTCACCCTGGCCGACGACCGCATCGTGGTGGCGGGAACCACGAATGCCAGCCGCAATCGCATGGCCTTGCGGCGCTACAACGTCAACGGCACGCCCGACTCGAGCTTCACGTACCGAAGCGCGTCGGATTGGCCTCGCCTCACCCCCCGGACCCTGCATCTGCTGGACGGGGGCAAGTTGCTGGTGGGCGGCAGCGCGCGGTGGAATGCGGGCACCGATTCCCCCAACACCGGCGCGGTGACAAGGGTCCACGCAAGCGGCAGCCCTGATACGAGCTTCGGCTGGGATGGCGATAGCGTCACCCACTGGTCCGCGCCAGGAGTCCAGCAGGAGCGGCTGGTGGGCACGGGCATCCTGCATGGCGGCGAGCTGGTCCTGGCGGTGGCCAGCACCATCGACGGTGTCACGGATGGCATTGGACTCATCCACCTGTCCGCGGACGGGAAGACCGCCCTGCGCGCCCATCGCACCAACCTGCCGGGCGCCGAGGTTGCCCTCGCCGCCGCGCTCGACGCCGATGGCTCGATGTGCGTGGCGGGCCTCCGCGCCGACGAAGGCTCGTCCACCACGGCGCCCTTCGCGGCACGCTTCTGGCCCCACCGCTAAGCGGGGCGCCAGGGCCCCAAGCCCATGCGCTGGAGAATGACGTCCACCTCCTCGCGGGTGGACGTCGCATGCGACAGGACGGCCGGACGCATCCGGACCTCACTCATCTCGCGCGCCCTTCCTGGCGCTGCCGCGCTCGGGCTTGCGGAGCTCCCGCTCCAGGGCATCCAGCCGGTCATTCCAGAAGCGCTCGTAGAAACGCAGCCAGTCGGCCGCTCCGGCCAGCGGCGCCGGCGCGAGACTGCACCGATGCGTGCGCCCCTCCACCGACCTGTTCACCAACCCCGCACGCTCCAGCGTCTTGACGTGCTTGGAAGCACCCGCGAAGGACATGCTGAACGGCGCCGCCAGTTCGCCAATGCTCCTCGGCCCCGAGGACAGGCTGCGCAGCATCTCCCGCCGCGTCGGGTCGGAAAGCGCGTGGAAGACCGCGTCGAGCTGCTCGGAACGTTGCTGAACCATGGGGGTGACCATAACGACCTCCGCCCTAAATTAAACCACCCAGTTAAACAACATGCCAGAGGGGTGGGCAGCCGGGCAGCAGAAGGCGCTCACGAACTACCCTCCCTTCGCGCGACGGCCGCGTCCCCAGGAGCAGGCCAGGAGCACCAGCGGAATCAGGCCGGGGTCTCCGCCCCCTGCCGCCGCGCACCCGCCCTGCGCTGTTGCATCCCGCGGCTCGGAGCAGGGCAGCCACAGCCGGCACGCCGAGCCCGCCTTCACACACGGATGCTCCCCCTGCGCGCCGGTGCAGGCAGGCCCGAAGTGGCCCGCCTCGAGCCCCGCCACCGCGCAACTCCGGGTGCCGTCCGCCCGCGCGACACACGCCATGCCCACGGGGCAGTCCGCATGCGCACGGCACCACTGCGCGCAGGCGTCCACGTCCGGGTCCACCAGCGTCCGGACGGGCGCGCCTCGTGAGGCGTCCTCGATGGCGACCTGGATGAAGTCCGCGTGCACGTCGACGCGGCTGTTCGTCCCCGTGGTGCAGGCGAGGTCACCAAACGAAGTCACACCGACCAGGCGCTCGAGGCCGTCCTGTTCGATGAACACCGGGCCACCGCTGTCCCCGCCGCACGACATCGCTGGCGCCGCTTCGAGGGAGAAGGCGTCCGCTTCAACCGACGTGATTCGGGACAGGCCGCCCCGGCGCAGGCCCGAGCCGCCCTCCCCGTCCACGCCAAAGCCCACCACCCGCGCCAGCCGCCCCACGCCGTCAGCGGGAAACGCCCGCGCCGCCCAGGCCAGCGGAGCGACCGGCGCATCGCTGGCGAGAATCAACACGCCCAGGTCACTCACGCCTGGGCGCCACGCGGGATGGAGCCGGCCCTCCACCACGCGGATGCGCTGCGCGGCGGAGGCACGGGCTGTCTCCGCGGCGAACACCACCGAGAACACCCGCGGAGCATCCGCGTTCTCCACGCAGTGCGCCGCCGTCAGCACCACCCGAGGCGCCACCAGCGTGCCCGTGCAGAGCACGCGCGCCGCCTCGTCAGGCTCCCCGCAGAAGGGCGAGACGGGAACGATGGCGGCCACCGCGGGGAAGCCCGGCTCGGGCGCTCCGCCCACCACGGCCCGCCGCGCCGGGGTGAGCGTCGCCGGGGAGACGGGGACGACAGAAGGACCGCACGCGCCCGCCGCCAGCAGGAGCCCCACGGCGGCGGACGTGACGTCACTCGCTGTCGAAGTCGCCCTGCGGAACGTCCGTGGCGACGCCCGCGACATCCCAGAACTTCCACTCACCCGTCTTCTCCCCCTTCTCGTACTGGCCCTGCACGGCCAGCGCGCCATGGGGGTGCCACTCCGAATAAGCGCCCTGCGAGCGATGCCCCGCCAGCATCCCTTCCGCCCACTTCGAGCCGTCCGAGCGCCAGGCGGTCCACTTCACCGGGCCGGAGCCGGGTGAATGGAACTCCTCGCGATTCTTCTGGCCCTCCTCGTAGTAGAGGGTCCACAGGCCCTGCTTGAGCCCGCCACGATAGTCACCTTCGAACTGCTTCACGCCGTCCTCGAAGTAGCTGACCCAGCGGCCCTCCATCTTCCCGTCGACGTAGGTGCCTTCCGTCTTCAGCGCCCCGGTGGCGTGCCACTCCGCCCAACGGCCGTGCTTCTTCCCATCGGGCCGGGCACACCACTGGAGGACCCCGTCGGGCGGCGCGCGGCCCTGGAGCCGCGCGCCATCAGGACAAGGCCCGGAAGCCCGGTTGCAGCCCAGGACCATCCCCGCGACGAGCACCAGCACCACATCTGTCAGCGCACGCTTCTTCAACTGCACGAACCCACGCCGCTGCAGCTGCAGTTGTTGCGCGCGAACGAGTAATCATCCGACGCCGCCGCGAAGCTGCCCAGGCCGTAGTCATGCTTGGCGCAGTCCTGCGTGTAGGCCGTGCTGCCCACACAACGCGGAAGGCTGGTGACGCCGCAGCCCTGCCCGCACCGGCCCTTGCAGCCGTTGCCCGAGCCGCCGGTGCAGCCGCAGCCCATGCCCGCCGTGCGGTAGTAGCCAGAGCCGATGTACTGCCGGCCGCAGGAGCAGGAGATGTGCGTCCAGCCGCGCTCGGACACGTACTCGTACACCGTGAGGACCTCGCCCACGGGGACGATTTGCATGAAGCTCGTCTGGCGCTCGGCGGCGTCCTCGACGCGGGTGCGGCCCTCTTCGGGGAGCTCGCGGGCAAGCCCCTCCATCAGCGACGCGAGCAGGTGCGAATGGGCCGCGTCCAGCGGGCTGCCCGACGGCATGAACTGACCTACGCCCTGATTGAAGTCGATGTGGAACCCGATGACGGGGTCGCCAAAGTCGTACGTCACCTCGACGACGTTGGCCTGCGTCTCCACCGCGAGCATCCGCACCACAGCGCCCCCGGAGCCGTACGTGGCCTCCAGCGTCGTCGCGTCGTGCTGGAGGACCTTGAAGCCCTCCTGCGCGAGGGGCTGTTCAGGCGGCGCGCCGGAACAGCCCACCACGACCGCCAGCGACAGGGCACAGAGCAGCAGCCTTTTCATGTCTTTCTCGATTCCAGGGCGTGAAATTCTCAACACCCGAGAATCTAGAAACATGCACACATGGGCGTCAACGCGCTTACCCTGAAATCAATACCATCCCGGCTTAGGCTCGGCCCCCCGGCGACGGACGCCGGTCTCAGGAGAGTCCCATGCCCCAGAATCGCGCAACCCTGATGTGCATTGCCGCCCTGCTGATGGCTGGCTGTGGTGGAGCCATGGACGAAGCCACGGCGGAGCCTGCCACGACGGAGTCCGCGTCCCAGGCGCTCTACCCGGAGTACGACCCGGACATCCACTGCCTGGTCTCGTCCCAGTACGTGTCCTGCAGCAGCGGTCCGACGATGTACGCCTACTACAGCCCGGACTGGGGCTACTACATCAACCGCGACGTCTGTGGGCGCAACGGGCCGCTCATCTGTCCGCTGTACTGATTCACAGGACGGGCATCCATCCCTGGCGCGGGCGGTGCTATCAAGCACCGCACCATGCCTGAAACGCCCCCTTCCCTGTTCGATGCGGTGCCCGCGGAGATGGACTTTCCTTCCGACGAGCGCCGCATCCAGGCCTTCTGGAAGGACCGCCGCATCTTCGAGCGCTCGCTCGAAACGCGTGAGGATGCTCCCAGCTTCGTCTTCTACGAGGGCCCGCCGACCGCCAACGGCCTGCCGCACAACGGCCACGTCCTCACGCGCGTCATCAAGGACCTGTTCCCCCGCTATAAGACGATGACGGGCCACTACGTCCCCCGCAAGGCCGGCTGGGACACCCACGGCCTGCCCGTGGAGGTGGAGGTCGAGAAGGAACTGCGCATCCACGGCAAGGCGGAGATTGAGCGCTACGGCGTGGAGCCCTTCACCGAGCGCTGCATCGAATCCGTCTTCCGCTACACCTCCGAGTGGGAGCGGCTCACCGAGCGCATCGGCTTCTGGGTGGACCTGAATCAGGCCTACGTCACCTACCACCGTCCGTTCGTGGAGAGCGTGTGGTGGGCGCTGGCGGAGCTGCACCGCAAGGGCCTGCTGTACCAGGGCCACAAGGTGGTGTGGTGGTGGCCGCAGGGAGGCACCGCGCTGAGCGCCGCGGAGGTGGGCCTGGGCTACAAGACGGTGGACGACCCGAGCGTCTACGTCGCCTTCCCGCTGCGCGACACGCCGGACACCGCGCTGGTGGTGTGGACGACCACGCCCTGGACGCTGCCGTCCAACATGTACGCGGCCGTCAACCCGGGCGTGGACTACGTCACCGTGGACGCGGGCGAGCGCAAGCTCATCGTCGCCGCGGCGCTGCGCGAGGCGCTGGCGAAGAAGCTCAAGCAGGACCTGCCGGTGCTCGCCACGCAGAAGGGCAGCGACCTGGTGGGCCAGCGCTACCAGCCGCCCTTCGACCTCTACCACCAGCGCGCGGGCGACACGCGGCTGCCGCTGAAGGACGGCGGTGAGGACGTGCAGGCCTGGCGCGTGCTGGGCGCGGACTTCGTGACGCTCGACAGCGGCACGGGCATCGTCCACATCGCTCCGGCGTTTGGCGAGGACGACTACGAGGCCTTCCGCAAGGACAAGGCCCGCTTCGCCCAGCCGGAAGCGCTGGAGCTGTTCTGCGCGGTGAAGCCGGACGGCACCTTCTCCGACGACGTGCCGCTCGTCGCGGGGCGCTTCGTGAAGGAGGCGGACAAGGACATCCAGCGCCACCTGAAGGAGCGCGGGCTGGTCCTCTTCACGGAGCAGTACAAGCACGAGTACCCCTTCTGCTGGCGCGCGGACGACGACCCGCTCATCCAGTTCGCCCGGCCCGCCTGGTACATCCGCACCACGTCCGTGAAGGACGAGGCGATTGCCAACAACCGCGCCGTCAACTGGGTGCCCGAGCACATCAAGGAAGGCCGCTTCGGCGACTTCCTGGCCAACAACGTGGACTGGGCCCTGTCGCGCGAGCGCTACTGGGGCACGCCGCTGCCGCTGTGGGTGCACTCGGAGACGGGTGAGGTGGAGGCCATCCCCTCGCTCCAGGCGCTGCGCGAGAAGCCGGGCAACAACGTGGCCGCCGTGGAGGCGGAGCTGAATGCCTTCCTCGCGGGCAAGCCCCACGAGGCCAACGCCAGGCACCTCATCGTCCACAAGCCATGGATCGACAAGGTGACGTTCGAGAAGCCCGGCACCCCGGGGCGCTTCCAGCGCGTGCCCGAGGTCGTCGACGTGTGGTTCGACTCCGGTTGCATGCCCTTCGCGCAGTGGGGCTTCCCGCACGCGCCGGGCTCGCGGGAGATCTTCAACCGCGCCTTCCCCGCGGACTTCATCTCCGAGGCCATCGACCAGACGCGTGGCTGGTTCTACTCGCTGCTGATGGTGAGCACGCTCCTCTTCGACGAGGAGACGCAGGCGCGCATGGGCCTGTCACCCCAGCGCGGCTGGCCGCAGCCGTACAAGAGCTGCATCGTGCTGGGCCACGTCTCCGACAAGGAGGGCCGCAAGGAGTCCAAGTCCAAGGGCAACTACACGCCGCCGGAAATCATCCTGGACGAAGTGCGCATGGACTTCGCGGTCCTGACGGCCACGGAGGCCGGCGTTCCGGGTGAGCCGGGCGTGGCGCTCATCGCTCGCGAGGACCTGGAGGGCCTGGACATCCAGGAGGGCGCCAAGGTGCAGCTCTTCCGGCCAGACCGTCCGGACGGGGTCATCACCGCGACGGTGAAGGCGCACAAGAAGCTCAAGCGCCGCGTGCTGCTGCTGGCGCCCGCTGACCTGCAGACGCTGGACGTGGCGCCCTCCGCGCGTGGCGCCAGTGTCATGCCGGTGGAGGTGCCCCGGTTGGCGCCTTCCGAGCGCGTGGTGCTGAAGGACCCCGCCGCCAAGGCGCCGGGCGCGGACGCGTTCCGCTGGTTCTTCTACGCGGCGAGCCCCACCTGGTCGAACACGCGGCACTCGCTGAGCAACGTGCGGCTGTTGCAGAAGGACTTCCAGGTCAAGCTGCGCAACGTCTACTCGTTCTTCACCATCTACGCGAACATCGACGGCTTCAACCCCGCGGCCGGCAACACGGACGCGTCCGACTCGCCGTGGGAAGCCATCCGCCGCAGCCAGGGCTGGCGTGAGGTGAAGGCGCGGCCGGTGCTGGACCGCTGGATTCTGTCCGAGGTCCACCTCACCCTGCGCGACGTCACCCGCGCGCTGGACACCTACCAGGTCTACGACGCGGCCCAGCGGATGGTGGCGCTGGTGGACGCGCTGTCCAACTGGTACCTGCGCCGCAGCCGGTCGCGCTTCTGGGCGCCGGGCTTCGAACAGGACAAGCAGGACGCGTACTTCACGCTCTACGAGGCGCTCACCACCATTGCCTCACTGTCCGCGCCCTTCATCCCCTTCTTCGCCGATGAGATGTGGGGCAACCTGGTGCGCAAGCCCTGGCCCACCACGCAGCCGGAGAGCGTCCACCTGGCGCGCTTCCCCTCCGTGGATGCGTCCCTCATCGACGAGGGGCTCGCGGCGGAAATGGGCGCGGTGAGGGACCTGGTCTCCCTGGGCCTCAAGGTGCGCACGGACAACCGCCTCAAGGTGCGCCAGCCGCTGTCGCGCGCGGACGTCATCCTGGCGCGCAAGGAGCTGACGGACCGCGTGGCGATGTACCGCGACCTCATCGCGGACGAGCTGAACGTCCACGAGGTGCGCTTCGTGGAGCCGGGCAGCCCGGAGGCGGACGTGGTGCGCTTCCGCGTCCGGCCCAACCTGCGCGCGGTGGGCGGACGGCTGGGCCCCAAGCTGGCCCCGGTGCGCAAGGCCTTCGACACGGGTGACGGCGCCGCGCTGCACCGCGAGTTGCTCCAGACGGGCCGCGTGGCCATGACGGTGGCCGGCGAGGACCTGGTCTTCACCGCCGAGGAGCTGGAGACGCTGGTGGAGGCCAACCCCGGCTACGCCGCCGCGGGCATGGGCGTGGGCGTGGTGGTGCTCCACACCGAGCTGACCGAGTCCCTGGTGGATGAGGGCCTGGTGCGCGAGCTGCTCGCCCGCGTGCAGGGCGCGCGCAAGGACATGGAGCTGGGCTACACCGACCGCATCCAGCTCTGGGTGGACGGCGACGCGCGCGTGAAGCGCGTGACGGACGAAGCGCGGGAGCTGATCGCGCGGGAGACGCTGGCCTCCAGCATCCTCGTGGGCCCCGAGGGCCTCACCGGCAAGGAAGAAGAAGCCAGCATCAACGGCCTGCCCGCGCGCATCCGCGTGGAACGGGCCTGAGCCGCGAAAAAACACGGGCTGCCTCATCCCCGCGATGAGGCAGCCCGCAAGTCACGGCACCCCGGCGCGGCCCTTCCCACGTGAAAAAAGGGCCGTGCCAGCCTTCACTCGGCTCGCGGTGAAGGTCGTGTCGTTCCGGTACAGCAACGGCTGGGTCCCGTTGGAAGCGATGGCGCAGAACCGCTTTCCCGTTGCCAGCTTCATGACGTCATTCCCCGGCCTCGAACATTTCAATATTTACCGCTTTTACTCGATTACTAAAACCTGAGACAGGCTGTCAATCAAGACCCAGCCCCCTGTCCGCCACGACGCCCAGATGCGCTTCTTCCTGGAGGGAGCCGCACGAAGCCCCGTCCCGCTCCGTCAGGACTGAGCGGTGGGACGGACGATGATTTCGTTCACGTCCACGTCGTCGGGTTGCTCGATGGCGAAGGCGATGCTCCGCGCAATGGCCTCGGGCGGAATCGCCACCCGCCGGTATTCGCGCATGCCCTCGCGCGCGACCGGGTCGGAGATGGAGTCGGCGAGCTCGGACGCCGTCACACCCGGTGAAATGACGGTGACCCGGATGTCACCGCCAACCTCCTGCCGCAGGCCCTCGGAGATGGCGATGACTGCGTACTTCGTCGCGCAGTACACGGCGGCCGTCGGCACCACCAGGTGGCCACCAATGGAGGAGAGGTTGATGAACTGGCCGGAGCGCTGCGCCTGCATGATGGGCAGCCCCGCGGCGATGCCGTGCAGGACGCCGCGGATGTTGACGTCAATCATCCGGTCCCACTCCTCGACCTTGAGCGCCTCCAACTTCGACAGCGGCATCACGCCCGCGTTGTTGATGATGACGTCGATGCGGCCGTGCTCGGCGCGGACGAAGCCCATGAAGGACTCGACGTCGTCCCGCTTCGTGACGTCCAGCTTCCGGTAGCGCGCGGAGCCGCCCTCCACGCGGATGGCGGACACCAGGGTTTCGAGCCGGTCCGTCCGGCGCGCGCCCAAGACGACGTGCGCCCCACGCTTCGCGAGCAGGCGAGCCGTCGCCTCCCCGATTCCGCTGCTCGCTCCGGTGATGGCAATGACCTTCCCTTCAATTCCAGACATATGGACGCGCCTCGTGACCGCGGAGTGGATGACCGCAATCTGTGCGCTAGCGCCGCTGAAGCGAGATGCCGATGCTGCCGGGTTCTTGCCCAATCCTGCACGAACGGGTGAATCCTTTGGCCCGGAGGCACGGGCCGAATCCGCTCCTCCACACGGCGGTCGCACGCCCCTCCCCCCATCTCCGGCCGAGCTGGCACACCTGATGGAGAGGCACACGCCCGCGGACGGCATCCACGCGACAGCCATCCCGCGCGTGCTCCGGGTTCGCGCCTCCCGGCCGAGCGAGCCCCTGCATGCCTTGCATGAGCCTGCAGCTCCAGGAGGCCCGGCGACTCATGCTGGGACGGGCGCTGGACGTGGCCTCGGCGGGGCACTTTGTGGGCGATGAGCCCCCCTCGCAGTCCAGCCGGGAGTACAGCCGCCTGTTTGGCGCGCCGCCCTCGCGAGACAGCTCCCGGCCGCGGAGCACGCTCCAGGGCCAGGCACCGGTCCGGCAGGCCAATGCGTCAACTTGACGCACACGCCACTGCCATCGCCGGGATATGACGTGCGGGTGTCCACTGCGCCGACTCACCCCGAGGCGCCGTCGCCTGACGTCCTGTCCTCGCCCCCTCGCTCCGCCTTCCGACGCTCCACCGGGGACATGGCGGCGCGGCTGTCCTCCAGCGACATCGCGCTCGGGTGGCTGGTCCGCCTGCGCTGGCACGCCGTCGCCGGACAAGCACTGACGGTGGGCGTCGCCGTCCGGGTGCTGGAGCTAAAGCTGCCCGTGGCGCCCCTGCTGGCCCTGGTGGCCACGACGGCGGTGTCCAACCTGCTCCTCGCGCTCTGGCTCCGCCGCGAGCCCGAGGTCCGCCCCGGCCTGCTGGGCGCCGTGCTCGCGTTCGACACCGCGTTGCTGACGGGGCTGCTCGCGCTGTCCGGTGGCCCGGCCAACCCGTTCGCCATGCTGTATCTCGTCCACGTGACGCTGGCGGCCATCGTGCTGGGCCCCCGTTGGACGGCGCTCATCGCGATGCTGTCGGTGCTGGGCTCGACCAGCCTCTTCGCCTGCCACGTCCCACTGCCCGACACGGTGAACCCGCCGGGCAGCCACGGCCTGGAGTCGCTCCACGTCGTGGGCATGTGGGTCGCCTTCACGCTGACGGCGCTCATCATCGGCTTCGTCGTCGCCCGCGTGGCCGCCGCGCTGAGAGACCGGCATGCCGCGCTGGCGCGCACGCAGCGGCTGGCGGCGCGCGCGGAGAAGCTGGCGTCGCTGTCCACGCTGGCGGCCGGCGCGGCGCACGAACTGGGCACGCCGCTGGGCACCATCGCCATCGCGGCCAACGAACTGGACGCGCTCATCCTGGAGGCGCCCCAGGAAGCGCTGGAGGACGCCCGCCTCATCCGGGACGAGGTGGAGCGCTGCCGGGACATCCTGGAGCGCATGAGCGCCCGCGCCGGACAGACGATGGGCGAGGTCCCCGAACGGACGACGCCGAGCGACGTGCTCGCCCGCCTCCGGGAACAACTGGGCACCGCCGACCAGGCGCGCCTCCAACTCGAGCCCGGCCCGGACGTGCCCTTCTGGTGCCCCGTGCGAGGACTGGTGCAGGTCCTGACGAACCTGGTGCGCAACGGGCTGCATGCCAGCGAGGCCACCGGAGCGAACGTCGTGGTGTCCGCGCACCGCGAGGAGGACCGCCTGCGCTTCATCGTGGAGGACCGGGGCACCGGCATCCCGCGCGCGCTGCTACCCCGGCTGGGCGAGCCCTTCTTCACCACCAAGCCCGCGGGCCAGGGCATGGGACTGGGCCTGTTCCTCACCCAGACGTACGCCGAGCTGTGTGGAGGCCGCCTGGAGCTCAGCTCCGAGGAGGGACAGGGGACGCGCGTGACGCTGGAGCTGCCCTTGAGGAAGGAGTCGTCCGATGCCACCAGGTGAAGCCCCCGCCACGGTGCTCGTCACCGACGACGACGAGCGATTCCGAGAGCGGCTGGTGCGCGCCTTCGTGCGGCACGGCTTCCAGGCTCACGGCGCGGCCAGCGCGCAAGCGGCGCTCGAGGCCGCGCGGGCGTTGCGTCCGGGCTACGCCGTCGTCGACCTGCGCCTGCCCGACGGTTCCGGCCTGGAGTTGGTGCGCGAGCTGAAGGCCCTGGACGTGAGCACCACCGTCGTGGTGCTGACGGGCTACGGCAGCATCGCCACGGCGGTGGAGGCCGTCCGGCGAGGCGCCACGCACTACCTGGCCAAGCCCGCGGACGTGGACGACATCCTGCTGGCCTTCGCCGGCGCCACCCTCCCCTCCGGGCAGGAGGCCGCGCTCACCCACGAGGTGCCCTCCCTGGCGCGCGCGGAGTGGGAGCACATCCAGCGCGTGCTCGCCGACTGTGGGGGCAACATCTCCCAGGCCGCCCGGTTGCTGCGCATCCAGCGGCGGAGCCTGCAACGCAAGCTGTCCAAGTACCCCGTTCCCAAGTGAGCCCCGGGGTGCGTCAGCAAGACGCACGAAACGCGGCGGCCGAGCCGGTAGGGTGGAAGGTGTCAGGAGGCCCGATGACCCCGCCACGCACGAGTGCGCTGCTGCTCACCCTCATGGTGTCCGCCGGAGGCTGTACCAAGACGCCCACCGAGGAGGGCGTGAAGGAAGCCAACGGCAGCATCCAGTGCCAGACGCTCCAGCACCTGGCCTGCACGGGACTCTACGGCGAAGGCGGCGCCGGGTGGGCGACCCGGGCGATTCCCCCCGAGGTGCGCCCCTACGAGCCCGGCCTCCAGCTCTGGAGCGACGGCCTGGACAAGACTCGCTTCATCTACCTGCCGCCCGGCACGAAGGTGGACACGTCCAAGAGCGACGAGTGGCGCTTCCCCGTGGGCACGAAGCTCTGGAAGGAGTTCAGTTGGAAGGGGCGGCCCATCGAGACACGCTTCCTCTGGAAGCGCCCGGACGGGAGCTGGCTGCGGACCACCTACCGCTGGAGCGACGACGGGAAGACGGCGCTCGAGTTGACCAGCGGTGAGAAGGACGTGCCCGGCACGGGGGGCTACGAAATCCCCAGCCAGCAGGACTGCCAGTCCTGCCACCGAGGGCGCGGCGACGAGGTGCTCGGCTTCGAGGCCGTCGCGCTGGCCCACGACGGCGCGCGCGGCCTCACGCTGGCGAAGCTGGTGGAGGAGGGACGCCTGAGTCACCCGCCCGCCCAGGTGCCCCGCATTCCCGGCACGCCGGTGGAACAGGCCGCCCTGGGCTACCTGCACATGAACTGCGGCGTGTCGTGCCACAGCGCCAACCGCATGGCGCTGGGCAACAGCTCCGGCCTGCACCTGCGCCTGGAAGCGGGCGAGCTCGGCTCCGTGCAGGAGACGGCCACCTGGCGCACGTCCGTGAATGTGAAGGCGCTCATCCAGACGTCGGGCTTCTTCGGGAAAACCTCGCAGCGCGTCGCGCCGGGTGACGTCAAGCACAGCTCGCTGCTCTACCGGATGGGCCAGCGCGGGGACTTCATGCAAATGCCCCCCCTGGGCACCCGCGTGGTGGATGAACAGGGTCGGGCGCTCATCCAGCGCTGGATTGAAGCGATGCCCGTGAAGAAGGGGGGGTAGGCGCCGTGCTCTACTCGCTGGTGTTGCTCCTCCACTCCTGGCTGCGCTGGGCGGTGGTGGTGCTGGGAGTGCTCGCACTCGTGAGGGCACTGATGGGCTGGGCGCGAGCCCGCGACTGGACGCCCGGCGACCGGCGGCTCCAGGTCTTCTTCGTCTCCGCCTTCGATACCCAGATGCTGCTGGGGATGACGCTCTACTTCTCGCTCAGCCCCGTCACGCCCCGGAGCCTGGACGCGCTGCGGATGAGCATGTCCATCGGCCACCTGCGCTTCTTCAGCCTGGAGCACCCGCTGCTGATGCTCCTGGCCCTCACGGCCGCGCACGCCACCTCCGCGATGACGCGGCGGGAGGCGCCCGCTCCCTCCAAGCACCGCACCTGGGCGGTGGGGCTCCTGCTGGCCATGCTGTTCGTCGCACTGGCGATTCCCTGGCCCGGCTTGTCCCATGGACGGCCCCTGCTCCGGGGCTTCTAGCCAGACAAACCGTTAGAGTGCCGCGCATGCGCGGACACAGAAACTGGGCAGGCACGTCAGTGATTGCGGTGACGCTTTGGCTCGCTTGCAGCGTGGCGATGAGCGGCTGTGGCAGGGGCAAGGAGCGCGCGGCGCTCGCCACGAAGCTGGAGCAGCGCGTGCGCTCCGCCTCGAAGACAGGAGAAGCCTTCCACCTGTCGGAGCTGACGGACTTCGACTGGGACACCCTCCACGTCTTCACGCCCTACGTGGTCGCGGAGGAAGTCCGCCAATCGCTCGGCAACGACTGGTCCGGCGCGAGAGACATCTATGAATCGGAATGTCTGCTCGTCTTCGTGAAGGAAGGACGGGTCGTCATGGACCTCGAATTCCCTCGGATGAAGGGGGACTTCTCGGCCATGAAGAAATACCGCTTCTCGCGCGACGAGGCCCGGTTCGCCGCGCCCAAAAACGGCCGTCCCCTGACGCACGCCGTGGATTCGCCCTGAGCCACCGCGCGCAGCGACGTGCCTCGGCCCGTGAGGAGAGGCACGCCCGGGGGCACCGCTAGGCTTTCACCCATTTGTCTTGAAGCACGTCCCAGCGCATCTCCTTGCCCTTGAGCGGCTCGGCCTGATTGCTCGCGAAGCTGCCCGTCTCCTGCACGTTCGTACAGCCAATGCTCTTCAGGTAGGCGACACAGTCCTTGGTGAACTGATTGGCCTGGTCGTGATTGTGGGCACCCATGGCGCCATACATCTTCGAGCTGCCAGGACCGTCGTAAGTGAAGTTCTGCACGTAATACAAAGGCATGTCAGTCGCTCCCCTGAAGGCGTTGGTTGCCTTCACGATTATCGCACTTTCCGTCCCTCCTGTGAAAGTGCGCCTGGAGCAATGTCTCGGAGGTAGAAACCCCGCACGTGGTGCGCCAGGGCGCCCTCCTCTACCGCCCAGGCGGCGACTGCCGGGCGACGCGCTTCAGCCGGGTCGGCACCGGGCTCTCGCGCAGGTGGCTGGCCGCCGTGGTGGCACGGGCGAACCTGCGTGGCGGAGACGAGCATCTTCAGCAACATCACCTCGGAGGGGCGCAGCACCGTGGACCGGGACCGGACGAAGCCGTCAGACTGCGAGATATGAACCTCTCGCGAGCCGTCCTTCTCGTCCTGCTCCAGCCGCTGGCCGTCCAGGCCGCGGAGTACCGCGTGGGCCCCGACCAGCAGTACACCCGCCTGGGTGACGTGCCCTGGGAGTCACTCGAGCCCGGAGACACCGTCTTCGTCCACGCACGGCCCACGCCCTACGCGGAGAAGTGGGTCCTGGGCCGCAGGGGTACTGCCGCCGCGCCCATCACCGTGCGCGGCGTGAAGGACGCGCAGGGCAACCTGCCCGTCATCGTCGGTGAGAACGCCACCACGCGCTCGCAGCTCAACTATTGGGGTGAGGAGCGCGGCATTCTGAAGATTGGTGGCTCCAACCGGCCCGCGGACACGATGCCCGCGCACCTGGTGGTGGAGAACCTCCACCTGCGCCGGGCACGCGGCGCCTTCACCGGCCGCAATGGCGCATCCACCTACCTGGACAACGCCGCCGCCATCTTCATCGAGAAGGGCGAACACATCACCATCCGGGGCTGCGTGCTCGAAGACAGCGGCAACGGCCTGTTCATCGCCAACCAGGCGTCGAATGTCACCGTCGAGCACAGCCACATCCTGGGCAACGGCAACACCGGCAGCATCCTCGAGCACAACGCGTACACCGAAGCGCTGGGCATCACCTACCAGTTCAACCGCTTCGGTCCGCTCTGCAGCGGATGTCTGGGCAACAACCTGAAGGACCGCTCGGCGGGCAGTCTCATCCGGTACAACTGGATTGAGGGAGGTAACCGGCAGCTCGACCTGGTGGACTCGTCCAGCGGCACGCTGCGCGCGGCGCCGTCGTATGCGCGCACCTTCGTCTACGGCAACGTCCTGCTGGAGACCGAGGGCGCGGGCAACCGGCAAATCGTCCACTTCGGTGGCGACTCCGGCAACACGGCCAACTACCGGGGCACGCTCTACTTCTTCCACAACACCGTGGTGTCCAGCCGCACGGACCGGACCACGCTGTTGCGGCTGTCGCACCAGAACCAGACGGCGCATGTGACGAACAACGTGGTGCTGGTGGCCGCGGCCAATGGCAACACGCTGTCCCTCACGGACGAGGCGGGCACGCTCCGACATGGCGGCAACTGGTACAAGCCCGGCTACGTGAGCACCTTCGGCACGCTCACGGGCGCAGTGGTGGATGCGGGAGGGAATCTCACCGGAACCGACCCCGGGTTCATCAACCTCGCCGGACAGGACTTCCGCCTGGCCGCTGCCTCCGCCCTGAGAAGTCAGGCGGTGGCACTCCCCGCCGAAACCAGCAGCGAGCCCGTCACCTGGCAGTATGTGAAACACACCGCGGGTGAGCCGCGCGCCCAGGTGAGCCCGCCCCATATCGGCGCGTATGGGGATGCCTCCGAGCCAGGGACCGAGACACCGGACGCAGGCACAAGCACCGAGCCCGACGCGGGAACAGGCACGCCCACGGACGCGGGCACGGACACCCCCACGGATGCGGGCACGACGCCGCAGCCGGACGACCCCGAAAGTTCGGGTGGCTGCGCGGCCGCTGGAGCCAGCTTCGCGGGCCCACTGGCGTTCGCGATTCTCGGCATCCTGGGACGCCGGAGGAGAAACCCGGCGCGAGGCCAGTAGGTCCATCGGGAGCCTCGAAGTTCGAGGCTCCCACCACGGCCTCAAAAGACGTCGGGACGCGGAAGGACTTGCGCGGAATAGACGAGCACGTGTCCCCCTTCGTCGAAGAAGGCCGGGTCGTGGCTGGAATTCACCTGGGTGGGACCACTCACCGTGGCGATGGACTGCCCCATGGAGACCAGCGGCGCGTTGCATCGCTGAGCGATCGCGGGAGCGTGCTTGGAGCAGGTCGTCCCCACTCTGTACGACTCAGGACATGGCGCGGGCGAGCCACCGCAGGTGGGGCAATGCGGGCCCACGGGGAATTCCTTGCTGCATTTCAGACACCAGTTGAAGCCAATCGGAGCAGGCGCTGGGGGATAGGGATGTACGAGGCAGGGCATGGTATTGGTACAGCCAACCTCCCCACACTGCCACCTTTGCCAGGCGTAGCCGCACAGATGCCGCGCCTCGGTCGGACCGTGAGTCGGGCAGTCCCCGGGCGCGCTCCGCGTCTTGTTACAGCCGGCGCACCACCGCAGTTCCTTGTCATGGGTGCAAAAGCCCGACGCGGTCGCGTGCATGGCCGGATGGTCATCGCAGGAGTAAGCGCCATCCGTCACGCGTGCCACGGATGCGCACCGCTGACCATCGACGTTGAACACCAGGCCGGGCCGCGGGCCCCCAATCCAGGTGCACAGCTTCCCACGGCCAATGGACATGCCGAACGACGGGATGAGCTGGACCTGCACCCGAGGGTCGCCAGCCACGGCGCCAGGGGCCTGCGGCCCGAAGGGGGGAACGGGGCTGATCCCCCCGTGATAGAAAAGGTCCAGGCGGTTCATGGCGTGGTCCAGGCAGACTTCCAGGCCCAGGGTGACACCATCCACCGTGACCACTGAGCCGCCTCCGTCGCCCGACAGGTTGATTTCCGACCCGACGCGGTTCGGCCGGTTCAACCAGGTGGCTCCCGGCCCCAGCCGGTTGGGGCTCGCCGCCGGTACGTCCGTGGAGCCTTCCGTGGGAAGCGCCAGCCTGTCCGTGGCGCCATGAATTTCGATACGCCGGCCCAAGCCCGTCGCGTCGAACCAGGCATTGGCATTGTGGGAGTTGGGTCCCACGAAATCGATGGCGGAGACGTACTCCTTGTAGACGGCGGCCCCTTTCAACCCCTGGCTGAGCAGGGGGGCTGGCCAGCCCTTCTGGACCATGACGACGTTGAAGACTTCCGTCGACCTGGGCTCGACGAGCTCCGCCGACCCGCTGGCGAAGCCCACCTTCTTGTTCGCCAGCGTGAGGCGGTACCTGCCCGCCCCCAGCGGCACACACCCCATGATGTCGTCCTCTTCAGACCCCATGCGCAGCTTCCACGGCGCAGCAGGCGCGGCGCCTGATGACGGAATGAAGATGCGAGAGCACACCCTGGAGTTGACCACGACCTCCGTGCAGGCCCTCGTCTGGTCAACGGTGTCAATCCAAGCCACGGGTTCGGACAAGACGATAGGGCCTGGAGCAAGGCCGCTCTTGCCGTCCACGGTGAGCTGGTACTCGCCGGGCGTGAGCGTCGTCGCGACGCCCTTGAGTGCGTGGTTCGTCCCAATCCCACGCACCTTCCAGGTCGTGTCGGGAGGGCGCGAAAGCGCGACCTTGAGGACATCATCCACGCCGGACGTATTGGCCTCGAGGAGGACCGCGTGGACCTGCCCCTCCCCGCCATGCGTGAGCGGCGTCCCGGTGGGCGCCCCCGTCACCGCATCCAACTCCTCGTGCGGGAGATAGCCGATGGCGCTGCCAAACACGAAGAGCCAGTCTGCATACTCCGGCTTGTCCGTCTCCTGCCGGAGCTGCCGCGTGACGTCCCAGAGCTTCTCGACCGGATATCCACCGTCCTTTCCTCGGAAGTAGAACTCCGGCGCCATGAACAACTTGAGGACGTTCTCCTCGGGACGTATGTGGCCATCCGCCGCCGCGAGCCGAATGGCATCCTTCATCACATCGCAGCGCGTCTGGATGTCGACGTCCGGGTCCGCGTCGCCCAGGTAGTCGATTCCTGGGCCAGGCACGCGAGGTTTCGTCCCCGGCTTGACGTTGAAGGCAATGAACTGCACCTGTGCATAGTCGAAGGCACGGACCTGGGTGGGCATCACGGCCAGCGCGAGGCCCAGCGGTTCGTCTTCGTCACTGTGCGCCTGGAGCTGCACCCGGTAGGGCAACTGGTCGCGGCGAATCGCGGCCTTGTCCCACGTCTTCCGCGCATCCTTCAGGAACTCGTAGCGTTTCCGGGTCCGGAGCTGCTGCTCGTCCAGGGGCGCGAAGAACACCACGTTGTCGTCCTTGTCCCAGACGACGAGCTGCCCCCGCTTGAGCTTGCCGTGGTCGCCTTGCAGCTCCCACGAGACATTCAGCGTGTCCTCGTCGAGCTCCGGGTCCGCGCCCTTGACGGGCTTCCAGCGTGGAGCGAACGGCGTCAGGAGGATTTTCGCCGCGTTGTCCCGGTCATCCTTGTAGTACCGCACCAGCACGTCATAGGGCGCGCAGCCGTGGTGGATGAAGGTGCCCGTGCCCTCCCGCTTCAGCACGCCCTGCGTGGCCTCGCTCTCCCCTTTCCAGTCCGGGAGCTTCTGGGCCACGGCGGGTGGCCGCCTGTCAGCGACCTCGTAGCATTTGCGCCGGCGAAACAAGTGCGTGGAGCCCCCCTCCGTCGCATCCGTGTCGCAGGCCACCTGCCCGCCCTGAGGCGAAAGCGAGTGATACCCATGGGCGTGGACCTCGAAGTCCACCTTGTCGGCACTGGAGGCGACACCTTCCAGCACGTACTCCGCTTCGCAGGTGCCGGAGGAAGGCAGGAACCACCGGGTGAGCTTGCGGATGGACACCGCCGGAGCAGGAAACCGTCGCCGCACCTGCACGGTGTGCGCCGTGTCCAGGGCGAGCGGCGCGGCGGGCTTCCACGGCTCGGGTTTGTGAATGAAGGGCTTCGGTCCCAGCGCGGGGTCGAGCAGCGACGCGAGCGGGTCCGTCTCCGGCCTGGCGCAACCCACGAGTTCGATCAGCGCGCGGTTGATTTCCGCCGGGACGAGGGTGCCCCAGTTGTAGAGGGCCACGTCGTTCAACCGGCCGGTGAGACCGTTCGTGTCGAGCAACTCACCCAGTGTCTGCCGGTGCGTCACATCAATCTTGTTGGAATCCGACCGGCGGGCGAAGACAGGGGGCATGGACGCCCTCCGTTACGGGTTCAAGGCCATGAACTCGAAGACTTCGGGGGCGCCGTCGTCCTCGAGTTCGAGTGCGTCGAGCGTCAACGCCGTCTGAGGTCCATTCACCAGGGGAATGTCCTCGCTGACGCCCTGGTCGAGCACCCACTGCTTTGGCGAGGCACTCGGCGGCCATTGGACGGTGACGTGCGGCCGGTCGATGGGCGCCATCGTCCCGTCGGGCCGCTGGAGCTGGACGGCGAGCTTGAGCTGTCCCAGTTGCTGGACCTGGAAGTGGAATTGAGACCGGCCCGCGGGGATGTCCAGCACAGGTGCGGCGTCCAGCAACTGGCCCGTGGCGGAAAAGAGCTGGAACTTGCCGCCTCCCGCGAAGCGCAGGGCGAGCGGATAGGGCCCGGGCACCAGCGGTTCCCCGCTCCATCCCGCCAGGCCCGAGGTCCCCGTGGCCTGAGCCAGGGGATGGGCATCCCCCAGCGTGAGTTCCACGCCGCTGACACCCGCGGCATCGTGCTTCCATCGCAGCAGGAACTCGGGGCGCGCCCCCACTTCGACTGGGACCAGGCACACCGGGCAGGTGTTCAAGATGACCGGCTGCTCCTGGGCCCCTGGATTCAGGAGCAGGTCGTCCACCGCCGAGAGGCCATCCACCGTGACGGTGTAGGTCCCCGCATCCAAGGGCAGGAACCGAGCCACGCCATCGCCTTGCGTCGCGGCCGTCATGTCATTCACGGCGTAGCGCAGGACGCGGCCCTTGGGCTGCATGGCCTTGTTGCGGTGCGGATCGTGCACGGGGGGAATGAGCCGGATGGCACGTCCCGACAGCGACACCTGGACCTGCCCCAGCATCTCCTGGGTGTCTGTCCGATAGACGAGCACCAACAGCCCCGTCCGGTGCTGGGCGCAGGGAAGGGTCGAAGTCCCCACGACGGTCGACGCGGTCTTCTCCGCGGCCTTCAGGGCGGCGTCGAGATTCATCCTTTCCCCTGGCGCGCCTGAGCCAGCTCCAAGCGCGCATAGATGAGATTGAGCTTCTCGGAAGCCGGCCGCTGAGCCACCATGAGCAGGTCTCCCATCCAGCGGGTGGCTGGCGCCTTCTCGAACCCGGGCCCGAATTCGATGAACAAGAAGACGTACAACGTCACCTCACGGGCGTCCGTGATGCCGTGACGCTCGGCATGGGTGATGCCATCCTCCACCGCGCCACGCAGGGCCCTCGCATCCTGGAGTCGCGCGTCTCCCGGAAATACCGAGGGCAGGCTTTGGAGCGTCTCCGCGATGAAGCGCTCGCGACCTTGCGCGTTCATCAAAGCCATCTGCTCCGGACGGATTCTCAGCATGGCGGGCACGGAGGCTATCAACAGCCTCCAACCAGGAATAGAAGCAATCGAAGCAAAATCGATGCTCTTGGAATGCCACTTCCAGCCTGCCTTGCTGGAGGGCTTCGCGCCGGGACTACAGTGCGCGGCCATGACAACCCGATTCCACCTGCGGCCCCTCTCCATGGGCCTGGTCCTGTTCCTGGCGGGCCCCGCGGGCAGCGTCTCCGCCGCACCGAAGGTGACCATCAGCGACATCCAGGCCCAGGTCTACGACCGGCAGCAGGGCGCCGTCGTCGCGATGGATGCGGCTTCCGACCCGTACGGAATGAACGTGGACGCCTTCATCGTCGTGAAAATCCAAGGGACCCATGAGGGTGACGCGCCGCTGAAGCTGAAGCTGCTGGTCAGCGCACCCAAGGAGTCCTCCGAAGCGGCGGGTGACCGGCCTGCCTGGAAGGTGACCCAGACGCGCGACCTGGCGGTGCTCACGGAGAATGGCGTCACGCAGGTGCCCTTCATCCTCCCGTACCACTGCGCCTCCACGGTCAAGGTGACGGCCACGCTGACGGGCGGTGGACTCAAGGCCAGCAAGACGCTCGACACATCCTTCCCCTGCGCCGAGTAGCCCGTATGCTCGGGGCGTGAGGTGGATGCGTCAGGCAGGACAAGCGTGGGGCCCGAGGCCTTGGAGGACGGCACTCGCCAGTTCCGCCCGGTGGCAACCGAAGGAGCCTTCGCGCGCGAGGCAGCGCCACCGAAGCGTCGTGGCCCTGGCGCGTGTCTCCCGCGCCTTCGAGTTTCCCCGCACGATTCTGCACGTCGCGCAGTCCGCCAGTGGTCCCATCATCGTCAGTGAGGACGACGAAGGCCGCCGCTACCTCCAGTTCGGGTGGATTGGCGCCTTCCAGAGCGCGATGTGGCCGGGCTTCCCTCTGCGCCTGGAGCTGGACTACACGCGAGCGGTGGCGGCGACGCTGGCCTTCGTGCCCGAGCCCTCGCGCCTGCTCGTCGTGGGACTGGGGGGTGGCACCATTCCCACCTTCCTCCGCGCGGTGCTCCCGCACGCGCACATCGACGCGGTGGAAATCCAGCCCCAGGTGCTGGACATGGCCCGGCGCTACTTCGACTTCCACGAGGACGAGGCCCTGCACGCCCATCTCACGGACGGACGGCGTTTCATCGAATCACCCGGGGCGCCGTATGACGTCATCATCCTGGATGCCTACGGCACGCGAAGCATCCCGCCGGCGCTGGCGACGCAGGAGTTCCTGCGGGCCACGCAGGCGAGGCTGACGCCGGACGGGGTGGTGGTGGGCAACGTACTCCGGAAGTCAGGCCGGCCCGGCTCCCTGATGGACCCGCTGTGGCGGGCCAGCTTCCCGCAGCTCTATGCCTTCGACGTGCAGGCGTCGGACAACCGCATCCTCGTGGGACTGCCCCATGTGCGCAGGCTCCTCCGTGCGAAATTGCTGGCACGCGCCGGGCGGCTCGCGCGCGAATGGGGCGTGCCCTTCAACCTCCGCGCACGGGTGGGCCGCCGCGTGAGCGGCGGCCGCGGCCCTACGAAGAGCCACGGCTGACGCGCAGGTGTCGACTGACGTCGAGTCGGAAGCGGCCCCCTGCCCCGTACGGACAGGGGGCGGCACCACCGTGCCGTCACGCAGCCTACTGGTCCGCACCGTCGTACGCGCGCTGCAAGCCCTGGATGTCGAGCTTCACCATGCCCAGCATGGCTTCCATCACCCGGCGCGCCTTCTCCGGGTCCTTGTCATTCAGCATCTTCCCCAGCACGGACGGGACGATTTGCCAGGACAGGCCGAAGCGGTCCTTGAGCCAGCCACACTGCTGTGTCTGGCCTCCGCCCTCCAGGAGCTTCGACCACAGCTCATCCACCTCTTCCTGCGTCTGACAGTCCACGAACAGGGAGATGGCCTCGGTGAACTTGTAGTGAGGCCCTCCGTTCAGCGCCATGAACTGCTGTCCATGAAGCTGGAACGTGCCAGAGACGACCGGCGCGGTGTCCGAGCCCCCGGCGCGGTTGAGGCTGAGAATCTTCGCGTCCTTCTTGAAGACGGACACGTAGAACTTCATGGCTTCTTCCGCGTTGCCGTCGAACCACAGGAAAGGTGTGATCTTCTGCATGGTGCGGTCTCCTCTGTTCAGGATGCGCCCGGAGTCAGGCGCGCTTGGATTGCTTGGACTTTGATTTCACCGGCGACGCGAAGAGCCCATCCAGATACGTGCGCATCTGGCGCAGGTTCTCGATGACCATTTCGGGCCGCTGCCGCGTCTTGCCCACCAGCATCGAGCCCTGCCACGTGCTGTAGAGCATCCAGGCCACGGCGTCGGGGTCGAAGCCCACGCGCGGCGGATGCAGCCGCTTCGCCTCCGTGAGCAGCCCCGCCACCGCGCCGACCCAGGCCTCCATGTGGCCTTCACCCGCCTGACGCACGGTGGCGCTGGACAGCGCCAGCTCCTGGGACAACATGCCCACCATGCAGGTGAGCATCCCGCCGTGCTGGCGTGCCAGGTCGCTCATGACGTCCAGCAGCCGGTGCAGTTTCTCCAGCGGGTCCACGCCGGGCCCGTCCCAGACCTCGGCGTACAGCCCCATGCCCATCTCCGCGAAGGCGGCCATCGCGGCGAGGCCAATCGCCTCCTTCGACTCGAAATGGTGGAAGAAGCTGCCCTTGGTCAGCCTGGCCTCGGCGCAAATCTGGTCCACCGTCGTCGCAGAAAATCCCCGACGCATCATCAGGTGTGTCGCGGCCGCGATGAGCTGACGCCGCGTCTCGGGGGCGTCACGCCTTCGTCGGGTGGGCATCTGGTTCATACAGACTGGTTGGTATGTATTGAATGCACGCCCACCCCGTCAAGCGACAGGGGGAACGGAAGCTTCCAGCGCCGTGAGCCAGGAGACGCCCAGAACGCACAACGGAGACACGGTCGACATTGCCCATCCGCCCCCGCAGCGGATAAGCCGTTGAAAATGACTCACAGCGTCGGGTTCACGGCTCGCGCCGTCCCGCCGCTCCTTTCAAACCGGAGTTCCTGGATGCAGTCACATCGCGCGGTCTGGAGCAGGCGCCTGATACTCATGGGGAGTGTCATCCTCCTGTCATGCGGGAAGGAGGGATTGACGCCTCCGAGTGACGACGCGCTGGCCGCCGCACGAGGCCAGGCCCTGTCCCAGTGGAAGCAGGCCCCTTCCGCCACCACGGCCCTGGCGCTGGCGCGGGCCTACTTCCCCGACCTTGAAACGGGTCCGGCCCCTTCAGCGCCCTCGGCCCGGCTGCTCGATGCGCAACTCAGGAATGACGGAGGGCTGACGCTGACCACGCGCGGACTGACCTTCCAGGTCCAACCGGCGGCCTCCACCCCGGGCACGCTCCACCGCGAGCGCTTCGCCGCGTTCCAGGGCGAGCGGCACCTCTGGTGGCCCGCGGGAAGCACGCAGACCACGGAACAGGGCTGGCGCACCTCGCGGGTCGAGGAGGCGTGGATCCTGGACGCGGTACCGGAGGCACGCGGCGACAAGCCGTCGCACCGCGCCGAGTACACCGTCACGTTGCCGGCCTCCGTCCGGCGCATCCAGGACACGGGCGACTACCTCCAGTTCCTGGATGAAAGCGCGCGCCCCGTGCTCCGCTTCCATCCCGCCGTGGTGCGAGACGCCAACGGCCACTCGCGCGCGGGCAGCACGCGGCTCGCGGGTGGGCGCATGAATCCGCGCACCCAGGTGTTCGACGTGGACGGCGCGCAGGTCCGCATCACGACCGAGGTCTCGCTCGCCGGGCTCACCGCGCCGCTCGTCGTCGACCCTGGCTGGTCCTCCACCGCCACCATGGCGACAGCCCGCGCTCAGCACGCGGGCCTCCTGCTCGGCACCGGCCAGTTGCTGGTCGTCGGTGGCGTCAACAACCTGGGCTTCGTGGCTTCGTCCGAACGCTACGACCCCGACACCGACACCTGGAGCGCGGCGGCCGCCGCCGGGATTTCAGGCAACGTCACCATTTCCGCGCGCCTCTCCGACGGGCGTGCGCTCGTGCTGACGGACGGCTCCACGACGGGGCGCATCTACGACCCCGCGACGGACACCTGGTCGGCCACGGGCCCCATGGCCGCGCCCCGCCCCCTGGCCACCCTCACGCGGCTCGACTCCGGTCAATTCCTCATCGCGGGCGGCAGCAACCTCGCGACCGCCGAACTGTACGACCCCGCGAGCAACACGTTCCTCCCCACCGGCAGCCTCCTGAGGGTCCGGCGCTCGCACACCGCCACGCTGCTGCCCGACGGCCGGGTGCTCGCGGTGAGCGGCTTCAACAACGATGACAACCAAGTCCCGGGCGCCGACCTCTACAACCCAGTGGCGGGAACATGGACCGCCGCCGCGCCGCCCCTGGTCCCAAGGCACTACGCCACCGCCACCCTGCTCCCCGATGGCCGCGTGCTGCTCGCGGGTGGAGTCACCGCGAGCGGTGCCACCACGCATGCGGAGCTCTACGACCCGGCGGCCAACACGTGGACGGCCACGGGCGCCCTGAACTTCCCGCGCAACGGCCATACCGCAACGCTGCTGCCCGACGGCCGGGTGCTCGTCGTCGGCGGCTCCAACGCCGCGCGAGATGCCCAGCCGGCATCCGAACTCTACGACCCCGCCACCGGCACGTGGACCCTCGCGGGCTCCATGGCGATTGGCCGGGAGAACAGCACGACGACCCTGCTCCCCTCCGGCAAGGTGCTCACCGCCGGAGGCTTCCACTCCAATCCGTCACTCACGTTCTACGCGGACACGGAGGTCTACGACCCTGGCGTCCAGGGCTGGGCCGCGGCGGGAACCCTGGGCGCTCCTCGCGTTGACCCGCTGATGGCGCTGCTGCCCACGAACCGCGTCCTCGTGGCGGGTGGCCGTGACGGAGCGGGCACCGCGCTGGCGTCCGCCTCGCTGTATGACCGGGCGACGAACACCTGGTCCGCGGCCGCGGGCCTCTCCACCGCGCGAGCGGATGCCACTGCGACGACGCTGGCCTCGGGCGAGCTGCTCGTCGTGGGTGGCACGAACGCAGGCGGCACGCTGAACTCGGCAGAGCGCTATACGCCGGCCACGAACACCTGGAGCTCCGCGGCGTCACTCACCCGCGCGAGACACCTGCACACCGCGACGCGCCTGCCGGATGGACGGGTGCTCGTCGTCGGTGGCCAGGACGGCGCGGACGTGCTCGCCTCCGCGGAGCTGTACGACCCGGGCACCCAGGCGTGGACCGCAGCAGCGTCCGCGACCGGGGCGCGCACCGCGCACGCCGCTGCCCTGCTGCCCGATGGACGGGTGCTCATCGCGGGAGGACGTGACGCGGGTGGAGCAGCCCTCGCGTCGGCGGAGGTGTACGACCCCGCCACCAACACCTGGGCGCCCATCGCCGGCCTCGCCCAGGGACGAGAGAGTTTCACGCTGACGCTGCTGCCCGCTGGAGAGCTCCTGGCGGCGGGCGGCGCCGCGGGAGGCGTGGCGCTCGCCACCACGGAGCGGTACTCGGCCACCGCGAACACCTGGACGCCGGACAGCCCGCTGACACAAGCGCGCTGGCGTCACACCGCCACCCTGATGCCGTCCGGTACGCTCCTGGTCGCCGGAGGCCTGAGCGCGCCAGACACCTACGTGGCCTCGGCCGAAACCTACGGCGCCCCCTCGCGGACCTGGACGCCGGTCATCGCGCCCGACGTGCGGGGTGGGGCCGTCGCCGTTGCCTTGCCCACGGGCGAGGTCCTGCTCGCGGGAGGCACGGCCGCCACCACGGCTCAGCGCTACGAGGACGTCCTCGCGCCTCCCGCCTGGCGTCCGGTCGTCTCCGCGCCGGAGACGCTCTACCAGACCTGCCCCACCGTCATCGAAGGCCAGGGCTTCCGGGGCATCTCGGGCGCGTCCAGCGGCAGCTACCTGGACTCGCCAACGGACTTCCCCCTGGTGCGCCTGCGCGCCGCCGAGGGAGGGCGGCTCTGGACGCTTCCCGCCACGGACATGTCCACCACGCGCGCGACGGTGCGGGTGCCCGCGGAGGCGCCGCCGGGCCCGTATGCCCTGTCCGTCTTCGCCAACGCCATTCCGGGTGGTCGCATGGTGACGGTGCGCGCCAACACCGCGCCCATCGCGGACGCCGTGCGCATCGCCACGATGACCGGCGTCCCGCAGGACATCACGCTCACCGCGACCGACCCGGACGCGGACCAGACGTTGACGTGGACCATCGTCACGCCGCCCCTACATGGAACGCTGAGCGGCACGCCGCCGAACCTCCGGTACACGCCCGACCCGGGCTACGTGGGCGCCGACAGCTTCACCTACCGCGTCAGTGACTGCGGCCTGGACAGCAACGAGCCCTCGGTGGACATCGAGGTGGAGGCCACCCAACCCCTGGCCATCACCTGCCCCGAGGACACCGTCATCGAGGCAACAGGGCCTGACGGCGCTCCAGGCAACTGGCCCCCCGCCACCGTGACGCCCGGAGCGGGCGGACCCGCCACGCTCACCTATTCACCGGTGGAGGGCAGCACGCTGCCGCTGGGGACCACGACCGTCACCGCCACCGCGGAGGACGCATCCGGCACGCAAGTCACATGCACCTTCCAGGTCGAGGTGCGGGACACCACCCCGCCCGCGCTGACGTGCCCCGCCGACATCCGGACGACGTCCGATGATGCGTCGGGCACGACGGTGACCTTCGAACTGCCCGAGGCCACGGACGGCGTCTCGACGCCGTCCGTCACGTCCTCGCCGGCATCGGGGAGCACCTTCCGGCACGGCAACAACACCGTCACCGTCACCGCGACGGATGCCGCGGGCAATGAAGCCCGCTGCACGTTCCAGGTCACCGTCCAGGCAACGGTCGTCTCCATCGCCGGAGGCGGCTGCCAGGCCTCTGGCGGTGGCGCTGCCTCGTCGCTGGCCCTCCTGGTGGTTCTGGCATCGTGGAGCGGCCTGCGTCGCCGCTCGCGTCACGCCTCGCACTGACCCGTACGTCACCCTCTTTCGCGAATGGACTTCACCTTGCGTACACAGGCTCGGAGCTGGGCGCTGGCCGCGCTCATCTCCTCAATCGCGCCCACTGCCCTGGCACAAAGCACCACGGGCGCGCTCGTCCCCATCGACCTGGAGCGGCTTCGCTTCACCCCCGCCGCCACGGACTCGATGCTCGTGGACACAGGCCACGTGCTCCCTCAGGGCGCCTACCGGCTGATGCTCATGGCCGGGTATGAGCGCGGCATCCTCCTGCTCAAGGGCAGTGATGGCCAGGAGCGCTCCATCCTCGACTACCGCGTCTCCGGTTGGCTCGCGGGCGCCTGGTCTCCCACCGACCGGCTGGAGCTGTCCGCGCGGCTGCCCGTCATCATCCACCAGGGCGGAAAAGGCGCGGACACGCTGGTCGGTATCTCCGCGCCGGATGCCTTCGGCCTCGGGACCCCGGAGCTGGGCGCCCGCTACGCGCTGCTGCGGCGCGAGGACGGCGCCCCCGTCTTCCTCAGCCTGGGCCTGGACGTGGGCACGCCCGGCGGCACCGCGGATGCCTTTGGCCGGCAACAGGGCTGGGCGGGCCTCCAGGTCGCGCCCCGGGTCGCGGTGAGCCGGGAGCTGGGCCCCGTCGTGCTCGGCGCCAGCGCGGGCGTGCGCATCCGCTCCACGGAGAACGAGCCCGGGCGCGACTACGGCACCGAGCTGGAGCAAGGCATCGTCGTGTCCACGCGCGGCAAGGGCCTGCGCGGCGAAATCGCGCTGCAAGCCGCGGAGTCGCTGGTGGAGCCGGACGTCGCGCTGGAGCTGCTGGGCGGCGTGCGGCTGCCCGTGGGCGGCGGCTTCGAGGCCTTCGCCATCGCCGGACATGGCTTCACGGACATCCCGGGCACGCCGTCCATCCGCGCGGCCGCGGGCATCGCCTGGGCCCATCAGCCCCCCGCCCGGGAGGACGTGTGCCGGAGCGGCCGGAGTCACACGCCGGCGCAGTGCCCCGCGCTGGATGACGACGGCGACACGGTTCCCAACGGGCAGGACCGCTGCCCGCTCGAAGCCGGCCCGCCAGAGAACGACGGCTGCCCGGACACCGACACGGATGGCGACGGCGTCGTGGACCGCGAGGACGCATGCCCGAACGAGGCCGGTGTCGCCGCCCACCGCGGCTGCCCCGAACCCAAGCAGGAGCCCACGCCGCCGCCGCCGCCCGCTCCCGAGCCCACGCCACCGCCGCCCGCTCCCGAG
>NZ_VHLB01000098.1:0-32293 GCF_006547365.1 Myxococcus sp. AB056
GGAGAGGGGGCGGGCGGCACCTGCGCGGTCAGGGCGTCGAGGGCGTTGGGCGTCTTCATGTGCGCGGGTTCGCATACACCAACGCGCCGGTGGATGCAGCGCCCGTGGCCGGGTAGAACCCGGTCGTGATGCGTCTCAAGCCCTCTTGTGTCCTGCTCCCGTCGCTCCTGCTGCTCGGCAGCGCCTGCATCGTGGAGGCGCCCGGCGGCGCGAGCGCGCAGGAGCGGCGTGCGGCCACCGTCACCCAGGTGCCCCCCCTGTCCGTGAAGAGCGGCGCCAACCTGGGCGGCAAGGTGGAGCTGGTGGGGGCCACGGTGGAGCCCGGCCGGCTGACGCCCGGAGACCAGGCGAAGGTGGCGCTCTACTTCAAGGTGCTCCAGCCCATGGACGACGACTACCTCATCTTCGTCCACGTGGAGGACGCGGACGGCCGCGCCGAGCGCATCAACGTGGACCACAAGCCCGCGGGCGGCATGCTGCCCACGTCGCAGTGGAAGCCCGGTGAGACGGTGAAGGACGAGTTCCCCATCTACGTGCCGCCCGGCTCGACGGCCCGCGCGCTGAACATCTGGCTGGGGTTCTGGGAGCCGCGCACGGACTCCCGGCTGCGCATCCTCAACCCGAACGCCGTGCGCAATGACGGCAAGGACCGCATCCTGCTGGGCCAGGTGCCCGTGGCGCGTTGAGCCGCGGCTGAGCGGGCACCTGGGCGCTGCTGGCTACTGGCAGTTCGGGGGCCCCATGCAGGAGTAGGTTGCGGTGAACCCGGCCCTCATCGTGGTGGTGTTGACGCGGGTGCAGGTGCCCTGCGTCGTGACGACGTTGCAGAGCCCCCGTGGACACGCCTGTTCGGCGAGGACCAAGGCGTTTTCCTCCGCCAGGGACCATGCGGCCGGGCAGTTGAAGCCGGAGGCATAGCCCTGGGATGTGCGCTGCGTGCTCTCGCAGGTACACGGCGTCGTCGTCGGACAGTAGGTCCTGCTCCCGTTGCACTCCACCCAGCCGCCGTTGTCCGCGCCGGAGGCACAGATACCGCTCGCGGAGCCGCAGGTGATGGACGTGCCATCCGCACACTGCTGGCTCACCTGACAGGAGAGCTCCGCTTCGCTGCTGCCCAGTTCCAGGGACTCCTCGTGCGCGTCGCCCATGTTGCAGGCGGACAGGACCAGGACTGTGACTGCCGCCAGGACGCTTCGTTGCCAGTGCCTACCGGTTTGCATTTGCATGCCGGAGACACTAGGTCCGTGAAGCAAAGCCCCTCCATCGTGGAGAACCGCAGTTCCCACGCCGAGGAGGGGGTTCCACGCGCTGACTTCAGAGGGAAACGCCGGAGCGGCCGTGTAAGCCGAGTTCTGTTCCCACCCCTTTCGGGATGGGCGGTGAACATTCATCTAGGGCCCTGGTTGCCCAGGGGCCTCATCAGCGAGCAACCCGAACGCATGGGACGGGCCATCCCTGTCCTCCGTACGGCGAGGACGCGCTCCTATTGGCTCTTGCTCCAGGTGGGGTTTACCGAGCCGTCCGAGTCACCCCGGACGCGGTGCGCTCTTACCGCACCGTTTCACCCTTACCCGCCCCTTTCGGAACGGGCGGTCTGTTTTCTGTGGCACTTTCCTGCGAGTCGCCTCGACTGGCCGTTAGCCAGCACCCTGCCCTCTGGAGCTCGGACTTTCCTCCCGCCACCCATGACTGCGGTGACCGGCGTTCACCCGGGCCGCTCCGGCACCTTGCGCTTACAACAGCCGGGCGGGGGCGGTCCACTCCAGGGCGTCTACCGGGCTCAGGAACGTCCGCTTCCGCGCGCGCAGGCGGCGGCCCGTTCGAGGAGCAGCGCGCGTTCTCGAGTGTTCGCCGTGAGGGCGGCGGCTTGCTCGAACTCCGCGCGGGCCTCGTCGAGCCGGCCCAGCTTGCCGAGCAGGTCTCCGCGGACGCTGGGCAGCAGGTGATAGCCCTGGAGTGACGGCTCCGAGGTCAGCGCGTTCACGATGGCCAGGCCCGCCTCCGGGCCGAACGCCATGGAATGGGCGACCGCCCGATTGAGCTCCACGACAGGGGAGGGGACGACCTGGGCCAGTGTGTCGTAGAGCGCTGCGATGCGTGCCCAGTCCGTGGCCTCGGCCGTGCGCGCGCGGGCGTGGCAAGCGGCGATGGCGGCCTGGAGCGCATAGGGGCCCTGGGCGCCTCCCAGCGCCTCGGCGCGTTCGAGCGCCGTGAGGCCCCGGCGAATGAGGAGCTGATCCCAGAGGGCTCGGTTCTGCTCCAGAAGGAGGACGGGCTCGCCCTTCGGTCCGACGCGCGCTCGTGAGCGAGACGACTGAATCTCCATCAAGGCGACGAGGCCATGGACCTCCGGTTCCTTCGGTGCGAGCCCCGCCAGGATTCGGCCCAGGCGCAGGGCATCCTCGCAGAGCGCGGGGCGCATCCAGTCCTCGCCGGCCGTCGCCGCGTAGCCTTCATTGAAGACGAGGTAGATGACCTCGAGAACGGCCGACAGGCGGGCGGCCAGCTCCTCGCTATCGGGGACTTCGAAGGGGACGCGTGCCTCCGCGAGCGTGCGCTTGGCCCGGACGATGCGCTGGGCCACGGTGGGGACGGGGACGAGGAAGGCGCGGGCAATCTCCTCGGTCGTCAGGCCTCCGAGCAGCCTGAGCGTGAGCGCCACCCGTGTCTCCTTGGAGAGCACCGGGTGGCAGGAGACGAACATCAATCGCAACAGGTCATCGCCCACGACGTCGTCGAGCGCGGCGTCCAGGTCCGGCGCGGCGGTGCCTTGCAGCGACTCCAGTTCGTGACCGAGTTCCTCGTGCTTGCGCTCGAGGAGCTTGCCCCTGCGCAGTTCGTCGATGGCGCGGCGCTTGGCGGTGGCCATGAGCCACGCGCCCGGGTTGTCCGGGACGCCCGTCTCCGGCCACTTCTCGAGCGCGGCGACGAGCGCGTCTTGTGCGAGCTCCTCCGCGCGGCCCACGTCGCGCACCATCCGCGCGAGACCCGCGATGAGGCGGGCCGACTCGATTCGCCAGACTGCTTGAATGGCCCGTTGTGTCTCGGTGGAAGCCGTCACGTGCATCACTCAATCACCGTTCGCTCGCGACTCAAGCGTCCTGCGCATCCGTCATTTTCTTTTGGGTTCACGACTCCCTTCAACTACGCGGGTTCCGTGCTGCTCAGGTTCTTGTGCCGCATCAACACCAGTTGATGTGACGTGGCTCCAGCCCAAGCGCCTTGCTGATGCGCGGCCTATGGCGCCGCTGGACGGACAGAAAGGCCCGTGCCCTGGCGTCCGGCATCGCCACCGGCAATGGAGGAAACCGCAATGTCACCCCCCCGACCGGGCGAGATGGCAGCGCATCCTCCGCCAGGGCAAGGTGGCTTCTGACGGTCTTCTGCGTATCGGGCTTCATGTGCTGGAGGACCGTCGTGCCGTACCAGCTCAGACCGCCTCTACCACGTTCCGGGAGCGGTAAATACCGCCCTGGGGTGACGCATGCGGGCAGCGTGCCAGACAGGCACTACGTAGAAAGCGTGGGGCTGGTCTTCCCCTGCCGACTCCCCATCCGGGGTGATAGACGCATGAAACGGAGCCATGAGCAGGCCTCGCACCATGCGAAAACAGAACGCCGCACTTGGCCTGTCGTGCCTATTGGCCACCATGTCGCTGGGTTGCTCCAGCAGCGCCACCGGCACCGTTGGTCGCCGCGACATGGGCCGTCGCGACGCCTACGCCCTGGCGTCCTGCACTGACACCGTCTCGTGCTGCATCCAGCGCAACCCGGGCGTGCCCGATGCGTGCGGCCTCACGGCAGCCGAGGCCGCCGCTTACGTGGGGACCATGGATGCCGCCATGAAGCGCGCGAACGAGAAGGCAGAAGAGGAAGAGGACGATGACGCCGACGACGGATGGAAGGAGCACTGCATCAACACCTACGTCGCCTGCCGAGATGAGAAGAAGCCGCGTTGGCAGGGCGACTGCTACGCGTGTTTTCGACTGTGTGAAGGACAGAAGCAGTGGCCATTTCACGAATGCCGCAAGCGCAAATAGGGCTCCCACATGCCGGAATATGAATTTTGGAACCAAATCTGGGAGCTGAATCACCGGGTTACCGACTTAGGGGAGCCACTCGCTCTCACGGACGAAACCCGCGCGTTGCTACGGGACACAGCAGCCGAGGTGGCCATAGGTCCCGAAGAAGCAGCCAGCGCACTGCAAGGCGACGTGAGCGCCGCTGCGTTGCTCAAGGAGATTGCGAAGCGTATCCGTGTCGGCTCGCGACGCCTGTCGCGTGCGCTCATTGAAGCAAGAAAGCACGAAGAGGCTGGCGACCGTGACGCCGCACGCGCGCCTTTGCTGGCACTGCTGGATGTCGAGGTCGTGCCGCTCTACCGCGAACAAGCCCAGATTCAGCTCGACGCACTCGACGAGCCGTAATGACAACGGGGGCGTGACTGACGCCGCGCCCCCGCCGTACTCAGGTGCCGCCACCAGCTCCAGGCGGCGCCGGTTCCACGGGCGGTGCCTCGGCACGCCCCTCCGTCGCCGCCAGCATGGTGGTGGCCAGCAGCTTGACGCCCGACACGGCCGGGGGCTTTCGAGCGGGCGGCTTGGGCACCTCCACCACGAGTGGCTTCGGCACGGGCGGCGCCTCGGCGCGCCCCACCACGGCGGACACCTGCGACACCACCGATTGCAGGTTGCTGTTGCCGAGCACGGATGAGCTACGCGAGGGAGCCACCGCAGTGAGCGACCCCTCCGGCCGCATCGCGCGGAGAAATGGCCGCGAAGGTGGGCGATGAGGCCGCATGCCGCTGTGAGGGTAATGGGGCTGGAGGGGTAGTTGTGACCCGTCTCAAAACGAGTACTTCGAGAAATTTCGGTTGGGATTAGACTCAAGGGGTGTCCGCTCTCCAGCCGCGCTCCTCGAACTTCGAGTTCTTGCGGTCCCATGATCCCCTGCTCGTCGCGCTTGGGGCGCAAGCAGAGAGGTACTTCACCGAGGACCCCACCACGTGTCTGATGAAGCTCAGGCAATTCGCGGAGGTGCTCGCGCAACGAGCCGCTGCGAACCTTGGCCTGCTCGCTTCCTCGAATCAGAGCCAGGTGGACCTCATCCGAGCCCTCGACTCGCGCGGTGCGTTGACCGCGGAGGTTCGTCAGGTTCTCCACGACCTTCGCCGGACGGGTAACGTCGCCGCCCACGAAGTTCGCGGGACGCACAGCCAGGCCCTCCATGGGTTGAAGCTCGCCCGCGCACTGGCCATCTGGTTCCACCGGAGTTTCGGTGATGAGCGCGGGTTCAGCCCTGGGCCGTTCATTCCTCCTCCTGACCCGGCGCTGGAGACCAAGGCCCTCGCTCAAGAACTCGAGCGGCTTCGGTCTGAGCTAGCCCAGGCCAAACTGGGGGCGGAAGCCGCCCAGGCCGCCGCCGCTGAAGAGTCCAGGCGGCGCCTCGGTGCCGAAGAGCGGGCTCGGAGAGACGCGGAAGATCGCGAGGTCTGGCAGGCGCTCGCGGAGGAAGCCGAAGCGAAGCTCAAGGGGCGCCTCGACGCGGCTCAAGTCCAGGCCGAAGCGACGCCCACGCGGCAGCTCGATCTCATGGTCCAACAGGCGCAGGCCGCAGGTGCCTCCCTGGACCTGGACGAGGCCGACACGCGGCAGCTCATCGACGAGCAGTTGCGTCAGGCGGGCTGGGAGGCTGACTCCCAGAACCTCACGTTCAAGGCCGGCGCCCGGCCGCAGCGCGGACGCAACCTAGCCATCGCGGAGTGGCCAACCCAGAGCGGACCCGCGGATTACGTTCTCTTCCACGGTCTTGAGGTCCTGGCCGTGGTCGAAGCCAAACGTCGCGGGAAGGATGTTGCAGGCGCTGTCCAGCAGGCGAAGCGGTACAGCGAGGGGTACCAGCGCCAGGGGGACGAGGCACCGCCCGAGGGCCCTTGGGGCAAGTACCGGGTGCCGTTCCTCTTCGCGACGAACGGCAGGCCGTATCTGCGCCAGCTCGAAACGAAGAGTGGCATTCACTTCCTCGATGCGCGGCGCCCGACCAACCACCCCCGGGCGCTTGTCGGTTGGTACTCGCCTTCAGGGCTTCGTGAACTCCTCCAACAGGACAGGGAGTCGTCCGAGGCGGCGCTTCGCTCCGAGCCGAGCCACTACCTCGGCTTGCGCGACTATCAGGTCAAGGCGATTCATGCCGTCGAAGCCGCCCTTGAGACGGGGCGCCGTGACTGCCTGATTGCCATGGCCACTGGCACCGGAAAGACGCGCACGTTCATCGGGCTCGTCTATCGGCTCGTGAAGACGCGGCGCTTCCGCCGGGTGCTCTTCCTCGTGGACAGAAGTGCGCTCGGCGAGCAGGCCATCAACGCCTTCAAACACGCGCGCCTGGAGGGCCTTCAAACCTTCACCGACATCTTCAACGTGAAGGGCTTGGAGGATGTCCGGCCGGACCCCGAGACGAAGCTCCACTTCGCCACGGTCCAGGGGATGGTGAAGCGGCTCCTCTACAGCGACGACGCGGAGCGGCCAACGGTGGACGACTACGACTGTATCGTCGTGGACGAGTGCCATCGTGGCTACACGCTTGACCGGGAGATGAGCGACGCGGAGCTGAGCTTCCGAAGCCAGGATGACTACATCAGCACGTACCGTCGCGTCCTCGACTACTTCGACGCCGTGAAGATTGGTCTGACGGCGACGCCGGCGCTGCACACCACGCAGATCTTCGGCGCGCCGGTGTACACGTATAGCTACCCGGAAGCCGTCATCGATGGCTGGCTCGTGGACCATGAGCCGCCGATCCGCATCAGCACGGAGCTCTCCGACGGAGGCATCCACTGGGCCGTGGGGGAAGAGGTTCCGGCCTACAACACCGAGACCCATCAGCTCGATCTCATTCACGTGAAGGACGAGTTGTCCTTCGATGTGGAGTCGTTCAACACGCGGGTCGTCACAGAGAACTTCAACCGGGTGGTCTGCGAGGAGCTGGCCCGGCAGATTGAGCCTTCCTCTGACGGAAAGACCTTGGTCTTCTGCGCCACGGACCAGCACGCGGACATCGTGGTCGCCGCGTTGAAGAAGGCGCTGGATGCGCAATACGGCGGCGTCGATGACAACGCCGTGATGAAGATCACCGGCAGCTCGGACAAGCCGCTTCAGCTCATCCGCCGATTCAAGAACGAGAAGCAACCGAGCATTGCCGTCACCGTGGACTTGCTCACCACGGGCATCGACGTGCCGCCCATCGTGAACCTCGTGTTCCTGCGGAGGGTGAAGAGCCGCATCCTGTACGAACAGATGCTGGGGCGTGGCACTCGCCGCTGTGATGATATCGGCAAGGAGGTGTTCCGGATTTTTGACGCCGTGGAGCTTTACGATGCACTGGAGCCATTCACGTCGATGAAGCCTGTCGTCGTGAATCCCTCCTTCACTTTCGCTCGGCTCATCGAGGAAGTGCGTCGTCTCAAGGAGGAGTCCTCACAACGGCAGGTCATCGATCAACTTGTGGTGAAGCTGCGGCGCAAGCGCCGCCACTTGGAGGGGGCGTCCGCAGACTCCTTCGAGGCAGCGGCTGGAATGCCCGTCGCTGACCTGTTGACCCTGCTCCGCGAGGAGTCCCCAGCCGAAGTGGCCGCCTGGTTCTCGGCGCACCCGCAGATTGGCGAAGTCCTCGACGCCACGACGGGCCCAGGGCCGCGTCTTTACGTGAGCAGCCATGAGGACAGCCTGAAAGCCGTGGAGCGGGGCTATGGGCCTAGCTGTGTAAGACCGAAGGACTACCTGGATGAGTTCGAGACCTTCATCCGGGAGAACCAGAACGTGTTGCCAGCGCTGATGGTGGTCTGCCAGCGCCCTCGCGAGCTGACGCGGCAGCAGCTCAAGGAGCTCAAGCTCGCGTTCGACAGCGCGGGCTACAATGAGACCTCGCTCCAGACAGCCTGGAGAGACACGACGAACCAGGACATCGCTGCCTCCATCATTGGCTTCATTCGCCAGCGGGCGTTGGGAGAAGCGCTGGTTCCGTACTCCGAGCGTGTGGAACGTGCCCTTCGGAAGGTGCTGGAGTCGAGGCCCTGGACGCCGCCGCAACGGAAGTGGCTGGAGCGGATCGCCAAGCAGCTCAAGGTCGAGACCGTCATGGACAAGGAGGCACTCGACCGAGGTCAGTTCGAGGCCAGCGGCGGCTTTGGCCACATCAACAAGGTCTTCGAGGGCCGGCTGGAGCAGGTCCTTGCTGACTTGAACGGCGCTCTCTGGCAACAGGGTAACAAGGCGACGGGATGAATACGAACGCGAACGACCTTGTACAGAAGCTTTGGAACCTCTGCTCGCTCCTCCGCGAGGACGGAGTCACCTACCACCAGTACGTTGCCGAGCTGGCTTTCGTGCTGTTCTTGAAGATGGCGAAGGAGACGAAGCGGGAGAAGCAGCTCCCCGAGGGATATCGTTGGGATGACCTTGCCCGCAGAGAGGGCATGGATCAACTGCGGTTCTACCGGGAGCTGTTGCTCCATCTGGGAACCCACGGCAGCTCGCGCGTCCAGGACATCTACGCGAACGCCAGCACATCGCTCAGGCACCCGAAGAATCTGAACGCGCTCGTGAAGGCCCTTGATGCACTCGACTGGTACGGGGTGGATCGGGAGAACTTGGGGGACCTCTATGAAGGACTCCTGGAGAAGAACGCCACCGAGGTGAAGTCCGGGGCGGGGCAGTACTTCACGCCCAGGCCCCTGGTGGACGCGATCGTCTCCGTGCTGAAGCCGCAGCCCGGTGAGACCGTGCAGGACCCTGCCGCTGGCACGGGCGGGTTCCTGATCGCCGCCGACAGGTACGTCCGCGCCCAGACCGACAACTACTTCGACCTCGCCGATCCAAAGCGGCAGGAGTTCCAGCGGAAGAAGGCGTTCTACGGGGTGGAACTTGTTCCGGAGACCCGCCGTCTGGCCCTGATGAACATGGCGCTGCATGGCCTGGAGGGGGAGCTTTTTCTCGGCGACACACTCTCGCCTGTTGGACGCGACTTGCCGCGGGCGGACATTATCATCACGAACCCGCCGTTCGGGACCAAGAAGGGTGGCGGCAAGCCCGAGCGCGACGACTTCACGTTCCTGACCTCGAACAAGCAGTTCGCGTTCCTGGAGCACGTCTATCGGGGCCTGAAGCCCGGTGGTCGCGCGGCCATCGTCGTCCCAGACAACGTGCTCTTCGAGGAGAACGTCGGCCAGGAAATCCGCGCCGACCTCATGGATAAGTGCGACCTGCACACCGTCCTGCGACTGCCGACGGGCATCTTCTACGCGCAGGGGGTAAAGACCAACGTGCTGTTCTTCACCCGTGGCAAGACAGACAAGGGCAACACGAAAGACGTCTGGTTCTACGACATGCGGACCAATGCCCCAACCTATGGGAAGCGGACACCGTTCCTGCGGGAACACTTCGCCGACTTCGAGAATGCGTTCGGGGACGATGCCTTCGGTAAGAGCAGGCGAAAGGACCAGGGCGCCGAAGGTCGGTTCCGGAAGTTCGCGCGCAAGGAGATCAAGACCCGGGGTGACAACCTGGACGTGCTCTGGCTCAAGGATGGGGGGCAAGGCAACAGTGACGACCTACCAGCGCCGGACGTGATCGTTGCTGAGATCCGGGGACAGCTCCAATCGGCGCTCGCTGAGTTGGATGCACTCTCGATTCTTCTCGACACCAAGGAGCTTCGGGCGTGACGAATTCGGTTGTAGCTCTACCTCCAGGATGGGCTTGGACCTCTTTGGAGGAGGTGGCGGAGCTGAAGGGTGGTCTGACCCTGGGAAAGAAACGAGAGCCGCACGAACACGTGCGACCAGTCCCGTATCTGCGTGTTGCGAACGTGCAGCGGGGATTCCTGTCTCTTAATGAGGTCAAGACGATTGCTGCCACCGAGGCGGAGATCGAGGAGCTGTGCCTCCGCGATGGCGACATCCTCTTCAACGAAGGCGGCGACCGTGACAAGCTGGGACGGGGATGGGTCTGGTCTGGTGAGTTGCCCGAGTGCATCCACCAGAATCACGTCTTTCGCGCGAGGCTGCGCACGCCTGAGATTGTTCCCAAGCTCGTGTCCATGTACGCGAACTGGTTCGGACAGGCGTACTTTCGGGGCCATGGGAAGCAGACCACCAACCTAGCGTCTATCAATCTTAAAACTCTCTCGAAGTTTCCATTTCCCCTGCCTCCCGGCAATGAGCAGCGCCGCATCGTTGCCAAGCTCGAAGCCCTCCAGGCCCATAGCCGCCGCGCGAAGGATTCCCTGGACGCCATCCCAGCGCTGCTGGAGCGGTTCCGGCAATCAGTGCTCGCAGCCGCGTTCCGGGGCGACCTGACACGGGACTGGCGCAAGGCGAATCCGGACGTGGAGTCTGCCTCGAAGCTGTTGGAGCGAATCCGTGCGGAGCGACGACGCCGCTGGGAGGAGGCGGAACTGAATCGGATGCAGTCTAAGGGCAAGCTACCCAAGGATGATCGCTGGAAGGAAAAATACGAGGAAGCCCCCCTCACTGATACGCGCGGCCTCGGTAAGCTTCCCGCCGGATGGTGCTGGGCATCGTTGGAGCAACTCACCATCAATTTTGATGGCGAGCGCGTCCCTGTGAAGCGTCAAGACCGTGCTGAACGTACAGGAACGTTTCCCTACTATGGCGCGTCTGGTGTGATCGACCAAGTTGATGACTACCTCTTTGACGGCCATTTCCTATTGATTGCCGAAGATGGCGCAAATCTTCTGAGTCGCTCCACCCCCATCGCGTTCGAGGCAACGGGGAAGTTTTGGGTCAACAATCACGCTCACGTCGTCCAGGTTCCGGGCGAACTCGTTCCCTTGACGTACCTTGGCAGCTACTTGAATGGTTTTGACCTTAACCCGTTCACCACGGGTACCGCTCAGCCGAAGCTCACGCAGAAGAACATGAACCGGATACCCGTCCCTCTCGCGCCACAAGCTGAGCAGGCTGCGATCACGACCATTCTCCGAAACGTGCGTCGATGTGAATTGCTGATTAATGATGCACTTGCTCGTGCGCGCACTCGCAGCGAGGTTCTCGAAGCCGCGCTCCTCGGTTCAGCGTTCCGTGGAGAACTCGTGCCGCAGGGCCCGAACGATGAACCCGCCTCAGTGCTTCTGGAGCGCATCCGTGCCGAGCGTGAAAGGCCGAAGGAAGTAAATTCAACCTCACACTCCAAGCGGAGCCGCGAGACCAAGGTCGCCTGACCATGCCCATCCCCGACTTTCAGAGCGCGATGCTCCCGGTCCTCCGCCTCGCCCAGGATGGGAAGGACCACACGCTCCGCGAGGCCGTGGAGGCCATCGCCGTGGAGTTCAAGGCCACTGAGGAGGAGCGCAACGAGTTGCTCCCCAGTGGTCGCCAGCGGCGCCTCCATAACCGAGTCGGTTGGGCGAAGACCTACTTGCAGAAGGCCGGCCTCGTGGAGGCGAACGGGCGCGGGCGGTTCCGCATCACCTCCCGCGGCCAAGAGGTGCTCCAGCGCAGGCCGAGCCGCATCGACATGAAGTTCCTGGAGCAGTTCCCGGAGTACAACGCCTTCGCTGCGCTCCGGCATGATCCCGCTGAAGCGGAGCCCTCCGCGCCGGAGCTTCTGTCAGCCACGGAGACTCCGGAGGAGCTCCTCGAAGAGAGCTACCAGGAACTGCGGAGGCGCCTCGCGGACGAACTCCTTGACCGCATCAAGGCTTGTGACCCGAAGTTCTTCGAGAAGCTGGTCGTCGATTTGCTGGTGACCATGGGCTACGGCGGCTCCCGCAAGGACGCGGGGCTGGCCGTCGGGCAGAGCGGCGACGAGGGCATCGACGGCATCATCAAGGAAGACCGTCTTGGGCTCGATGTCGTCTACATCCAGGCGAAGCGGTGGTCCAACACGGTCGGCAGGCCCGTGGTTCAGGCGTTCGCCGGCAGCCTTGAGGGACAACGGGCACGAAAGGGTGTGCTCATCACGACCTCGGACTTCAGCCGGGAGGCCCGGGACTACGTGAAGCAAATCGAGAAGAAGATCGTCCTCATCAATGGCGTCGAGCTCGCCAAGCTGATGATTGACCACGGCGTCGGAGTCACCGAGGTCGCGACGTACACGGTGAAGAAGCTGGACCTCGACTACTTCGGCGACGAGGACTGACGCCCGCCCTCGCGGTTACAGCCGCTCGTCGATGGCGCGGTTGCTCATCTCATCCGCCTCGGCGTTCTGCGCGCGGGGGACGTGGTGCAGCTTCACTTTCGTGAAGCCCTTGATCAGCTTCTGCGCTTCTTCGTAGAGCGGCTTGAGCGTCGGGCTCTTCACCTGGTAGCGCCCGCCGAGCTGACGAATCAGCAGCTCGCTGTCCGCGAAGACGTCCACCTCGCGCGCCCCCAGCGACTGCGCATGCTTCAGGCCCAGCAGCAGGCCCATGTACTCCGCGCAGTTGTTCGTCTGATGCCCCAGGAACCGCCCGAGCCGGGCCACCACGTTGCCCTCGGGGTCCATTAGCACCGCACCCGCGCCCGCGGGCCCTGGGTTGCCCCGAGCCGCGCCATCTGAATAGACGCGCAGCCGCGGATGCGATTCGGAAGCGGGCGCCGCATCCACCGGCGGGCTCATGGCCCCAGCCGGCACCTGCGTGCTCGGAGCCGACGCAGCGGAGGCTGGCGACATCCCGCCGAGCCGCTGTGCGGCATCCTCAATGAGCTGCCCGAGGTGCTCCCGGGTGAGGCCGCGGAACGCACGTACCGTCCCTTGCAACGGCTCCTCACGCGCGATGTGGCGGAGGATGTCGATGATGGACGGCGCGGGCATGTCCACGAAGCCGTGCCGCTACTTCGACGCCGCCGGGGTTTCCTGCAGCGCTTCCACCGCGTAGATGATGCGGTTGCACGAAGGGCAGATGTCCGTGCCCAGCCCGGTGCGGAGCTGGTTGTAGAGCTGCGGGGGCACGTTCATGTTGCAGCCCTGGCAGGTGCCGGCGACTACGCCGACCATGGCGGGCAGCTTCTTCTTGCGCACCACTTCGTAGCGGCGCAGCAGGGTGGCATCCACGCTCGAGGCCACTTCGGCACGACGACCTTCCAGCCCCTTCACCTGCGACTCGGCCTCGCCCAGCTTGCCGCGCAGCTCCGTCATCCGGCCGGACAGGCCCTGCTGCTTCGTCGCGTAATCGGCCTCCTTGCTCTTGATGGCCTCGCGAGCGCCGCCGAGCTGCTTCGTCAGCTCCGTCAGCTCCTCCGCCATCGTCAGATTGGCCTTCTTGGCGATGTCGATTTCACGGGCCAGGGCGGAGTACTCGCGGGTGGAACGCTGCTCGCTGAGCCGCGTCTCCCACTTCTTCACCTTGTCCTTCTCGTCCGTGATGTTCTGCTCGAGCTGGGCCTTCTGCTTCTCCATGTCGGAGACGCGTGCCCGTTCCGCCTCAATGGCGCTGCGGGCCACACCCAGTTCCCGCTCCAGCTCGGCAATCTGACGGGGGTGAACGTCCGCGGCCTTTCGGAGCGAGGCGACCTCGAGGTCCACGTTCTGCAGCTCCGCCAGCGCTTTCAATTTCTCCCGCAAAGTTGCTGCCTCCCACAGGGCCGCACCGTGTACGGCAACGGCCTAGTTCTTGTACCAACAAGGTTAATGAGGGTCCAACGTCCAAATAGGCCACGAGTCATCCCTCGTGGCCCTTGCTGCCATGCTGCATTTGAAACAGCTTCACGCACCCGTTAGACCGGAGCGCGTGCTTCGTCCATCCTTCGTCATCGTTCTCTGCGCGCTCACTCCTGCCTGCAAGGAGTCCGCGTCCCCGCCTCCCGCCACCACCACTGCGCCGGCCATCCCGCCCGCCGCCACGAACACGAAGTGGGGTGTCATCGAGGGTCGCGTCCGTCTCGCCGGCACGCCCCCCGCACCTGCCCGCCAGCCCACCATCGGCACTGTCGTCTCCGTGTGTGGCGAGGAGACGGAGGAGCGCACGCTCGTGGTGGGAAGCGAGGGCGCGTTGGCCCACACCGTGGTTTCCCTTAGAGACGGCCACGCACTGCCCGCGTCCACGCGCGCCGCGCCGGAGCCCGTGCTGGACCAGAAGCAGTGTGTCTATGACCCGCCCGTGCTGGCCGCTCGCACCGGCAGCACCCTGGTCATCCGCAACTCGGACCCCTTGGTTCACAACGTTCGCGCCGCCTCCGGAACGAACCGCGCCTTCTTCAACGTGGCCATGCCGCTGGAAGGCGTGACGGTGAAGCGGCAGTTGCCCGCAGAGCCAGGCGAGGTCCCCATCCACTGTGACATCCATCCGTGGATGCGCGCGCGCGTGCGCACCTTCAACCATGGGTACTTCGCGACCAGCGGCGCGGACGGACGCTTCCAGTTGGAGGTCCCCGAGGGCACGCACACCCTGGTCCTCTGGCACGAGCGGCTTCCAGAGCAAGCCCGCACCGTGACGGTTCGCGCCGGCGAGCGCGTCCAGGTGGACGCGGAGTGGCCGGTGGCCGACCTGAAGTAGCCCGCCAGTCCGTACCCTTGAAGGATTCCGGCGCTCGACGTCTAAAAGGTTGAGAAGCCGCGAATCGATTGGCGTTTCCGTTCCGACAGAAAAATTGTTATGCGGGCGGCAGAAGCCACGACCGAGAAGAGGGGGCCGAGTCATGCAGCAGCAACCAAAGAAGCAAGCATTCCCGAGCAACGGCATGCGCGGCCTGGAGGCGCCCCGGAAGGCGGCGGTTCGGCCCATCGGCATGCAGGAGATGGGGCCGACCCTGTACGAGCAGCTCCGCCGCGCGCTGGTGGAGCTGACGCCCGCCTCGTCCAACTGAAGCCGGGCCGTCCGGGCGCGAACGCCACGGCCTGAAAAGCGAAGGGGCTCCCGGCTTGTGCCGTGGAGCCCCTCGTTGTTTGCGAACCTAGATTTCGTCCTCTTCGCTATCGCCTCCCGCCGCCTCGTCGTCGTCGAAGGAGTCCAGCTCCTCCTCGTCGTCTTCGCCGCGACCGGCGGGTTCCTCCGGTTCAATAGGCTCAATGACCTTCGGGGCAGCGGCGAGACGGCCACGCCTTCCCTCGGGCTGGGGCTTGAGCGCCGGGCTTTCCCGCTGATCCGCCCCACACTTCGGGCAGATCGGGTCCGGCTTCTTCATGTCGTAGAACTTCGTCTGGCACTTGAAGCAGACGTGTTTTGTTCCGAGGTCCTTCGCCGGCATTCGCCACCTTGTGTAAAAGGCGAGTGAAGACAGGGGGGAGGGCGGCTCAATAGTTGGGCCGCAAGACAGAGTCAACCTGTGGTTTGCGCCGGAGATTTCTAGCGGTAGCATCCCGCCCACGTTTTCCCCCGGAAGCTGGACACCCCTCTTGAACTTTACCTGCGACAATTGCCAGAAGCGGTATTCCATTGCGGACGAAAAGGTCCGCGGCAAGACGGTCAAGGTCCGCTGCAAGAACTGCCAGAACGTCATCACCGTCGAAGGGCCCGCCGAGGAAGAGAACACCCGCGTGGTGTCCCTCGCGGACGTGGAGCGCATCCGCGCCCAGGAGCGTTCCCTGGCGGAGCCCGAAGCGAGCGCCGCCCCGGCCGCCGTCATCAGTGCGCCCATTGCGGCCGCTCCGGTGGCGAAGGCGCCCGCGGCCGCCCTGCAGACGCCCTGGGACGACGAGCCCACGCGCGCCGCGCCCATGAAGGCCACGGGTTCGCCCTGGTTCGTCATGGTGCGCAACAAGCAGGAGGGCCCGCTGGACGAGGGCGCCCTCCGCGAACTGGTGGCCACCAACACCGTGAATGGCCGCAGCTTCTTCTGGCAGCAGGGCATGGCGGACTGGAAGCGCGGTTCGGACATCCCCGAGCTGGCCGGCCTCTTCGAGCCGCCGCCCGTCGCAGAGCCGCCCCCGCCGCCGCCCGCCATCGCCGCGCCGCCTCCGCCCGAGCCTGCACGCCCCTCGCGTGGCGCGCCCGTGCGCCGGGAGCCGGAACCGCAGGCCTTCATCCCGGAGCCCGAGCCAGAGCCGCGGCACGCCGAGTCCGAGCAGCCCTGGCCGGACGAGGAAGAGGAAGCGCCGGACAACACGTATTACGGCGACCCGTTGCCGCGCGCGCAGCCGCAGCCGCAGCAGCAGGCCCAGGTGACCCGCCGCGCGCCGCAGCCGCAGCAGCAGGCCGCCAGCGCCGCGCCGCTGGACGACGCGCTGTTCTCCGACCTGGACCTGCCGGGCAACCGCAACGGCGGTGACGGCGAGGAGCCCCAGGACGACGGCGGCGTGCCGTACCCCGATGATCCGCGGGCCGCGCTGGGCGGCGGCGAGGACGACGACGAAGGCAAGGCCGTGGAGGACACGCGCCACTTCGCCAAGAAGTCGGGTGTCACGCGCCGCAACCCCGCCTGGAAGTACGCCGTCTTCGCGTTGCTGCTGCTCATCGTCCCGCTGGGCCTGGCGTATGTCCTGTCGGAGACGCTGGGCGTGGTGCCGCTGCGCGTGCAGACGGTGGACGCCAGCGGCAACGCGGTGGAGCAGCCCATCTTCTCGTCGGAAGGCGTGGGCGCGCTGCGCGACAAGCTGATGGGCCGTGAACCGCCGCCCGCGCCCCCCAAGCCGCCCGCAGAGGGCAAGCGCCCGGTGCCCCCTTCGGAGGGCAAGCGCCCGGCCGCCGCGCCCGGTGAGACCGGCGCGGTTGCGGACCCGGAGGCCGCCGCGGCGCCGTCCAAGGGGGCGCTGGAGGCCGTCTACGTGGACCCGGACAAGAAGGACGTGGACCCGACGGTGCGCAGCGGCGAGGAAGTGGCCGCCGCGGACACCGAGGAAGTCGGCGGCCCGTCCGACGAAGAGGTGGAGCGCGTGCTGGCGAAGACGCAGCCCGCCTTCCGTGACTGCGTGGAGGCCGAGCTGCGGAAGAACCCGTCCTTCAAGGGCGGAAAGGTGACGCTGACGGCCACCGTGGGCAGCTCGGGCACGGTGAAGGCGGCCTCGTTCGACCGCAAGGACCTGAACCGCAACAGCCCCGTGGGCACCTGCATCCGTGACCGCGCGAAGGGGATGGTCTTCTCCGCCTTCGCTGGCGAGGACGTGGACCTGGAGATTCCGCTGGTCCTCTCCAAGTCGATGTAGCCGCCTAGAGGTCGAAGCTCCCGGCCGGCGGCGGCTTCTTGCCGCGCGTCGCCTTCTCACGGGCCCTGCGCACCTCCTCGCGCAGGGCCTCGGTGGCCTCAGCGTCCACCTCCAGGGTGTCGAGGTCGAGCACGTCGCCCTCGCGGATGCCCTCGGGCAGTTCGCTCAGGGGGCGCGTCAGCTCACGGCCCTCCACCACCAGCACGGCGATGTCGTCTTCGATTCGGTCCAGCGTGGCCCGGGTCGTCATGGGGCGTGGCTCCTCAGGGGTTGCAGTCCCGGGCAGGCCGCCGTCCACGCGAGGCCTCTTCCCGGCTGGAGAAGGTCACCAGGTTCGATGACTTGATCTTCACGACGTTGCGGCAGGTGGGCTTGTGGAACACGTCGCTGCGGACGCTGCCGACGTAGGTCCCCACCTTCACGGCGCCCGAGTCGGAGGCCCCGCTTCGCGAGCGCGAGCCCGCCCGAGAGGGGGGCGCCCCTTCGTCCGTCGGGTCGTCGAGGCTCAGGGTGTACATCTTCCCCGTGGGCTGCTTGCCCGAGCCGTCACGCGTGCCGGAGCGGCCCGTCGCGCGCCGGGAGTCCCCCGCGAGCGCGGCGTCCCGGGGCATGGGCGTGCCCAGGCCCGGGTAGCTGTAGCGCGTGTCCTCCGGGACGCCAGCCGACAGGCGCTGCGGCGTGACGACGAGCGTCTTCCCGTCGCTCACCACCTGCACCTCGCCGTGAAGGTCGGTGCGGAACACCTGCGCGCCGGTGGCCTCCAACTGCTCGAGCATGGCCGGCGCCGGGGCGCCAATCAGGTTGCCTTCGCCCGCGGAGATGACGGCGGCGCGAGGCCCCACGGCCGTCAGGAAGGCGGCGGTGGTGGGCCCCTCGGTGCCGTGCGCGGCCACCTTGAGCAGCGTGGCCTGCATGGGGGCGTTGCGCGCCAGCAGGTGGTCCACCGTCCGGGCATGCGCGTCCGCCATGAAGAGCACCGCGGTGTCCCCATAGGTGAGCCGGAGGATGACGGAGTTGGCCTCCAGCGCGGCCTCGGGCACGTCGAGCAGCGGCTCGGTGGGCGCGCGGGGCCACAGAACCGTGAGGGACACGCCCGCGCCCAGGGGCAGCCGCTGGAGCGCGTTGGGCGTGGCGGGGGAGGGGGACGGGGAGATGAACTCCACGCCCTGGCTGGCCACGGCGCCGAGCAGGGCGTCATAGGCCTTGGGCGTGGCGCCCAGCTGCGGCTCCAGCAGTTGCCTGGCGCCCACGCGCTTCAGCACCGGCTCCAGCGCGCCATGGTGGTCCGAATGCGGGTGGGTGAGCACCACCAGGTCCAGCCGCTGCGTGAGCAGTTCGGGCAGCCGGTTGACCAGATGCTCCGCCGCGGAAGCGGGGCCCGTGTCCACCAGCGCGGTGTACCCGTCCGGCGACACGATGAGCGCGGCGTCGCCCTGGCCGACGTCGAAGAAGTAGACGTGGAGCTTCCCGTCCGGGGTGCCACCGAAGTAGCGCCGAGGGGGCTCCGCCGGTCGCGTGGCGACCGGCTGCGGGGGAGGTGGCGGCGATTCCTTGCAGGCGGCCAGTGCCAGCAGGATGGGGAGGAGGACGCGCGGGCGGAAGCTCATGGGTGGCAGTCCTCGGCGGGGCGGCGCTCGCGCATGGCTTCGGCGCGGCTCGAATAGGCGGTGCGGTCCGACTTGGAGCGCTTCAGGGTCCGGCAGCTCTCTTTGTGAAATACCTTGCTGCCCTTGAGGCTGAAGTATCGGGGCGCGTCCGTGTCGCGTTGCGTGGAGTCGGTGCCGGGGGCCTCCGCTGGGGCGGACGCGGCGCTGCGCCCACGGGGCGTGCTGGTTCGACGCGTTCCCCGGGTGATGGGCCCGAGCGCGACCGAGCCGGGCTTCACGCCTCCGGGGACCAGCTCCGACGCCCCTGCGCGCTTCTCCGCGCGCAGGGAGACGACGTTGCCGTCGCTGGTCGCCACCACCTCGCCGTCCTGGTCGGTGCGGAACACGGTGGCCTTCACCGCGCGCAGCCGCTCCAGCACCGCGGAGGTGGGGTGGCCGTAGTCGTTCTTCGCGCCCACGGAGATGACGGCGGCTTGGGGCTTCACTGCCGCCAGGAAGTCCGCGGTGGACGAGTGCCGCCCGCCGTGGTGGGCCACCTTCAGCACGGTGGAGGCGAGGTCGATGGGCTTGCGCAGCAGCGTGGCCTCGGTGTCCGGCTCGGCGTCGCCGGTGAAGAGGAACGCCGTCTTGCCGTAGGTCAGCTTGGCGACGATGGAGTTGGAGTTCGGGTCCGAGCGGGTGCCCGTGAGGAAGGGGTCTTCCGGCACGCGAGGCCACAGCACGGTGAGCGCCGCGCCATCCCCCAGGCCAATGGTGACCAGGGAGCGCGGGTCCTGGGGGTTGGGAATGGGCGTCATCACCTGACCCACTTCGTCGCCCACGACGTTGAGCAGGTCGCGGTACGCCTCGCTCGGGTGGTCGAACCCCGGGTCCATGAAGCGCCGGGCCCCCACCGAGCGCAGCGCGGTGGACATGCCTCCCAGGTGGTCCAGGTGGGGGTGCGTGAGGATGGCGAGGTCCAGCGGCTCCTTCACCAGCTCCCGCAGCCGCTGCTCCAGGCGATGCCGCGCGTCGGGCGGGCCGCTGTCGATGAGCACCGTCTTGCCGGTGGGGGAGATGATGAGCGCGGCGTCCCCCTGTCCCACGTCGAAGAAATGCACCGTGAGTGGCTGGCCGGCCGATTGGGCCAGGGCCTGGCCCGGAACCGAGGCGAGGAGAAGGACGAGGAGTGCGAGCCACCGGGCAAAGGACATCACGAGGCGGACTCTACCGCTCCGTCCCCCCCCTGGCACCCAGGGGCGCTGATGATGCGCGCTTCTCCCGCGAGCGCTTCCCGAGGGCCTGGAAGTGGGCTAAGGGGCCGGGCATGTCCGACTCCGAAGACCTCTTCCATTTCGTCGAGGACATTGCCAACCAGGCGCGCCGCCGGCTCGAGGCGTGGAAGGAGGGGCAGACGCCCGGGGTCCGTGCTCCTGCGTCGGGCCCGTCCACCGCCCGGGTGGCCATGGAGACGGTGCGCTCCCACGCGGACCTGGCGCCGTACATCGACCACACGCTGCTCAAGCCCGAGGCTCGCGCAGAGGACGTGGTGAAGGTGGCCGAGGAGGCCCGCCAGTACGGCTTCGCCACCGTCTGCGTGAACAGCACGCACGTGGCCACCGCCGCGCGGGTGCTGGCCGGCACGTCCACGGTGCCCATCGCCGTGGTGGGCTTCCCGCTGGGCGCCTCGCTGCCGTCCGCCAAGGCCTTCGAGGCCCGGGAGTCCATCCGCGCCGGGGCGCGGGAAATCGACATGGTGCTGAACGTCGGCGCGCTCAAGGCGCACGACTACGCGCTGGTGCACCAGGACATCGCCGCCGTCGTGGAGGCCAGCCGGCCCGTGCCGGTGAAGGTCATCCTGGAGACGGCCCTGCTGACGGACGAGGAGAAGGTCATCGCCTGCTCGCTCTCCAAGGCCGCGGGCGCCGCCTTCGTGAAGACGTCCACGGGCTTCGGTCCGGGCGGGGCCACCGAGGCGGACGTGGCGCTGATGCGCCGGGTGGTGGGCGACACGGTGGGCGTGAAGGCGTCGGGCGGCATCCGCTCCGCCGAGGACGCGATGAAGATGCTGCGTGCGGGGGCCAACCGCCTGGGTGCGTCCGCGTCGGTGGCCATCGTCTCCGGGCAGACCTCCTCCTCGAAGTATTGACCTGGGGCGGACACCGTGAACGCGAAACAGCGAGACGAGCTCAAGGCGCTGCTGCTCGCGCTCCACTCGGAGCTGACGGAGAAGACGCCGTCGAGAATCGAGCCCAACCGCACCGATGACGCGCGCATCGGCGGCGACGAGGACGAGCAGCCGCTCAATGAGATGATGCAGGCCATCGCCTCCAACCGGAACCGGACCATGGATGGCGTGCTGGCCCGCGTGCTCAAGGCGCTGGGCAAGCTGCGCGACGACCCGGACGCGTTCGGTGAGTGCGAGGAGTGCGGCGACGAGATTCCGCTCGGGCGGCTGCGCGCCATGCCCTACGCGGAGTTCTGCGTGACGTGCCAGGGCAACAAGGACGGCCCCAAGGGCCGCGCCACCCGCAGCAAGCTGACCGACTACACCTGAACAACCGGCGCGCGAGCCCCGTGCCTCGCGCGCCCTCAACGGCTACACGAGGCTTCGAGGGCTCATGGACACCACCGGACTGAAGGAGCGGGCGGAGGCGTGGCGTCAGGCGGACCCGGACCCGTCCACCGCGGCGGAGCTGGCGGCGCTGCTGGCGAAGGCGGACTGGGCCGAGCTGGAGGACCGCTTCTCGCAGGACCTGGAGTTCGGCACCGCGGGCCTGCGCGGCGTGCTGGGCGCCGGTCCCAACCGGATGAACCGCGCCGTCATCCGCCGCACCACCGCGGGCCTGGCGCGCTACCTCAAGGAGCAGGTGCCGGACGTCGCCACCCGGGGCGTGGTGGTGGGCCGCGACGCGCGCAACCTGAGCGCGGAGCTGGCCGAGGACACCGCCGCGGTGCTCGCCGCCGAGGGCATCCCCGCCCATGTCTTCCCGGAGCCGGTGCCCACGCCGCTGGTGGCCTTCGCCGCGCTGCACCTCAACGCCGCCGCGGCCGTCATGGTGACGGCCAGCCACAACCCGCCCGAGTACAACGGCTACAAGGTCTATTGGGGCAACGGCGCGCAAATCATCCCGCCGCATGACACGGGCATCGCCTCCGCCATCGCCCGGGTGGAGCCCGCCAACTGCGTGCCGCTGCTGACGCCGGCCGATGCGCGCGCCAAGGGCCTGTGGCGGGATTTGCCCGCGGCCATCGGTGACGCCTACGTGCGCGCCATCCTGGGGCTGCGCGTGGTGGGCAAGGGCTCCGAGTCGCTGTCCATCGTCTACACCGCCATGCACGGCGTGGGCGGCGACTGGGCCGTGCGCGCCCTGCGCGAGGCGGGCTTCCCGCGCGTCACGCCCGTGGCCGAGCAGCAGCAGCCGGATGGCCGCTTCCCCACCGTGCGCTTCCCCAACCCGGAGGAGCCGGGCGCCATGGACCTGGCCACCGCCACCGCCGAGCGCGTGAAGGCGGACGTGGTGCTGGCCAATGACCCGGACGCGGACCGGCTGGCCGTCATGGCGCGCGACGCGGACGGGTCGCTGCGGCTGCTGACGGGCAACGAGGTGGGCGTGCTGCTGGGCCACTACGTCCTCACCCAGGGGTCGAAGCAGGGGAAGCCGCACGTCGTCACCACCATCGTCTCCTCGGCGCAGTTGGGAGACATCGCGCGTTCGCTGGGCGCCGCGTGTGACGAGGTGCTCACTGGTTTCAAGTGGATCGCCAACCGCGCGCTGGAGCGCGAGCAGGCGGAGGGCACCCGCTTCGTCTTCGGTTACGAGGAGGCGCTGGGCTACACCGTGGGCACGGTGACGCGGGACAAGGACGGCGTGGGCTCGGCGCTCGTCATGGCGGACCTGGCGGCGTGGTGCCAGGCGCGCGGCACCACGGTGCTGGGCTACCTGGAGGAGATTCAGCGCGCGCATGGCCTGTACGTGGGCGCGCAGCGCAACTTCACGTTCCCCGGCGCGGCGGGCGCGCAGGTCATCCGCGGCATCATGGACGCGTTCCGTGCCTCGCCTCCGAAGGACATTGGCGGCGACGCTGTCCGCGCGGTGAGTGACTACAAGAAGGGCGAGCGGGGCCTGCCTCCGTCCAACGTCGTCGCGCTCGAGTTGGAGAGCGGTGGCCGCGTCACGTTGCGCCCCTCCGGCACCGAGCCGAAAATCAAATACTACTTCGAGCTGAAGGAGACGCTCGCCGACGGTGAGCCCCTGGCTCAGGCCCGTGCGCGCGCCGAGTCCCGGCTGGCCCGTTTCATCGATGCTTTCCTCGGCCTCGCGCGTGAGCGCGGGCAGCCGGCATGAGTCTAGAGACGCAGCACCGCACCCACCGTCCGCCCTCCTCGGCGGCCCTCGCAGAAAGGTACCGTGTGAAGCGACTGCTCCCCGGAGTCCTCCTCGCTTGCTTCCTGGCCCTCCCGGCCACCGCGCTGGCGCAACGCGGTCAGGGTTGGTCTGTCCTCGCCGGTGAAACGCTGGGAGGGGGCAACACCGCCTTCCATGGCCAGATTGGCTGGCCCGGCATCTCCCTGGGCCTGCTGCACGGTGGCTCGGATCGCTTCGACATCGGCGGCAAGTTCAGCTTCAACTGGGGCCGCGAGGGCTGGGTCCGCTACACGGACCCGGGCATCAAGCTCCAGGCGTGGATGCGGTTGCAGCTCGTCAAGGAGCGCAACTTCTCGCTGGCGCTCACCTTCCAGCCGGGCCCGTTCTTCTACTTCAACCGGCATGACACCGACGTGGGCCTGGCGCTGCCCCTGGGCCTGGTGGTGGGCATCCCCGCCGGCAGCGCCGTCATGGTGAACCTGGGCCTGGACATCCCCTTCCACGTCTACTTCGGCGAGGGAATCGGCCCGGTGTTCCCCATCCTCGTGGGCGGCGGCCTGGAGTACTTCGTCAACCGCCAGTTGGGCGTCACCTTCAACGTCCGGCTGGGGCCCGCCGTCATCCCGGACATCGACGACACCGAGTTCACGCTGGAAGCGCTCTTCGGCGTCGCCTACCGCTTCTAGCTACCAGGACGACGTCTGCTCGGGCAGCTCCACCGTGAAGGTGCTGCCCAGGTTGACGCGGCTGTGCACCGTCACCGCGCCGCCCATGGCTTCCACCAGGGTGCGCGCGACGGTGAGGCCCAGCCCGGCGCCCTTCTCGGGCGCCTTCGTCGTGTAGTAGGGCTCGAAGACGGCCTGGAGCTCGTCCTCGAAGATGCCGATGCCCGTGTCCTTCACGTACAGGCGCGGGCCGAAGTCCCCGAAGATGTCCGGAAGCTCCACGCCCACATGGATGCGGCGCGGGCGGTCCGTCACGTCCTCCACGGCGTCCACCGCATTGGCCAGCAGCTCCACCAGCACCTGCTCCAGCTGACGGCGGTTGAAGACGACGGCGATGGCCTCGTCCGGCAGCTGCACCTTCACCTCGGCGGTGCCGAGGCGGCCGGCGTCACGCATCCGCTCCACCACCGCGGGGACGAGGTCGCGCAGGTCGAAGCGCTGGATGTCTTTCGGATTGGTGGTGCCCAGCGACAGCAGGTGCTGGCCGTGCAGGCGCATCTGCTCGCCGGCCACGCCCAGCTTCTTGAGCTCGTCCGCGTCCGGCGGCAGGCCCTGTAGCGCGCGCATGCGAACGTGCTCCAGCGCCCGCTGGAGGCCTTCGCCCACGCGGCCCAGGTTCTGCGCCACGTCCGCGGCCAGCGTGCCCACGCGGGCCAGCCGCTCCATCTCCACCCAGCGGACGCGCGGGTCCTGCAGCGCTTCGGCGCGCTGGCCACCGCGCTCGCGGTGCGCCTTGAGCTCCAGCAGCGTGTGGATGCGGACCTTCAGCTCCAGCGGGTCCAGGGGCTCGGTGATGAGCAGGTCATCCACGCCTGCCTCGAGCACCTCGCGGCGCGTCTCCCGGTCCGCGCTGGGCGTCAGCATGAGCACGGGGAGGGCAGGGCTTCCCAGCGCGTCCTGAAGGCGCCGGTACGTCGCGAGGCCGTCCGTGCCAGGACGCTCCACGTCGAGCAGCACCAGGTCCGCGGACTGATGGGCCGCCGCGGCCGCCGCGGCCGCCAGCCCGCTCGCGGTCAGCACGTCATAACCCGCCGGCGCGAGGATGGAGCACAGCCGCTCCATGCCGCCCGACTCCACGTCCACGGCCAGAACTCGGGGCCGATACGTCGCGGTCTCCGTCGTCTCCAGCATCACGCCACCCCTACATGGTGACCAGGTGAGCCTTCACCCGGGTGTTCCAGGCCGTCCTACGGACCCCTCTCGCCCTGGATGGAGCTCCCCCCGGGCGCCTGCGTCCAGTCCGGTACGTGATCCGATACCGCGCTGTGTCTATGCGAGGCTCATGCCGCGCTTCGTCCTGGCGCGTCGGAGCCGCCCATTGCACCACCAACAGTGGAAGCCCTGTAACGTCAGGGGGTTGAATCGTTGCGACACTGGAGAAAGTTAGCTCAACTGGAATCCGGCCAACGAAAGACGAGGTCGCTCCTGACCCGAAATCGATTTTCACCCGGGTATGGAATGACCTCGTTCGCGCGCGAAGTGTCAGCGCGACTCTTGTTCGTACGGCGTTCCGAGCGCGGCGGGGGCGCTGCTGCGTTGGCCCTGGAGGGTCAGCACCACCAAGGTGAGCAGATAGGGGAGGGCCAGGAGGACGCCCTGGGGGATCAGCTCGACCAGTCCGGGGGCGCTCGACACCAGGCCGATGCGCAGCGCGTTACCGAAGGCGAAGAAGGTGGCGGCGAGGAAGGCGCCCACGGGCGTCCACCGGCCGAACACCATGGCGGCCAGGGCCATGAAGCCCAGGCCCGCGGGGGTGTGCTGCTCGAAGCGGTCCAGCACGGCGGTGGACAGCACCGCGCCGCCCAGGCCCGCCAGCAGCCCGCTGCCCAGCACCGCGCACCAGCGCAGCCCCGGTACCGACAGGCCCAGCGTTGCCACGGCCTGGGGCTTGTCGCCCACCGCGCGCAGCCGCAGGCCCAGGGGCGTGCGGGTCAGCAGGCCCTGGAAGGCGAAGGGCAGCAGCAGCGCCAGGTACGTGGGGGCAGAGTGCCCGGACAGCGCGCCCAGCACCGGCACGGAGCCGAGCCCGGGGATGTTCCAGCGGGTGAGCTGCTGGATGGGCGGGGTGCCGTTGGGGCCGTAGAGCGACTCCAGCAGGAAGGTGCCGCCGGCCAGGGCCACCAGGTTGAGGGCGATGCCGGACACCACCTGGTCCGAGCGCCAGCGGATGCTCAGGAAGCCATGCACGCCGGCCAGGGCCGCGCCCGCGAGCATGCCCATGACGACGGCCAGGGGCGTGGGCATCGTCAGCGCTGCCACCGCCGCGCAGAAGGCGCCTACGCGCATCATCCCCTCCATGCCCACGGCAATCACGCCCGCGCGCTCGGAGAGCACCGCGCCCAGGGCGGCGAAGATGAGCGCTGGCGCCGCGTCCAGGGTGGAGAACAGCAGCGAGTGGAGGACATCAAGCACGGGGCACCTCCGCCGACGCCGCGGGCGCCACGTTCCGCCGGCGCAGCAGCGCCAGCCACACCATGCGCCCGGCGACGAAGAGCAGCGCGAGGCCCTGGATGAGCTCGGGGAAGCTCTTGTGCACGCCGAGCAACTGCATGCGCGTTCCGCCCGCGCGCAGCACGCCGAAGAAGAGCGCGGACACGGTGGCGCCCAGCGGGTGGTTGTTGCCGATGAGCGCGATGGCGATGCCGTCGAACCCGTAGGGCGCGCCCAGCGTGCCGGGGTAGCGCCCCTCCGTCCCCAGCACCAGCACCGCGCCCGCCAGCCCCGCCATGGCCCCCGCGAGCGCCATGGCCAGGCCCATGCGCCGGGCCACGGGGATGCCCGCGGCGCGCGCGGCCTCGGCGCCCAGGCCCACCGCGCGCGTCTCGAAGCCGGAGCGCGTGCGCGTCAGCCACACCCACACCGCCAGCGCCGCGGCGAGCGCCAGCGGGAAGCCCAGGTTGAGCCGCGAGCCTTCCCCCAGCAGCCGGGGCAGCACCGCGGTGGCCTGGATTTCGGCGGTGCCGGTGATGGACTGGCCGCCTTCGGCCGCGCCGCGCAGCGGGCCCACCACCAGCCAGTTGTCCACCAGGCTCAGCGCCACCCAGTTGAGCATGATGGTGGAGATGACCTCGTGCACGCCCCGGTAGATGCGCAGCAGCCCGGCGATGCCCGCCCACGCAGCGCCCGCGAGCGCCGCGCCCAGCAGGGCCGCGGGCACGTGCAGCACGCCGGGCAGTGACACCTGGGCGCCCACCACCGCGGCGGCCAGCGCGCCCAGCAGCATCTGTCCCTGCGCGCCGATGTTGAACAGGCCCACCTTGAACGCCACCGCCACGGACAAGCCGGTGAGCGTGAGAATCGCGGCCTTCATCGCGGACTCGCCCAGGGGGCGGGTGATGACGGTGGCCGCGGCGCCATCCAGGTACGCGGGCCAGTTGCCGATGCCACCCCACAGCATCTGCAGATAGGCGTCCGTCGCGGTGCCCGGCTCCATGGTGAGCGCGATGAGCGCCCAGCACACGCCCAGCGCCAGCAGCACGGAGAGCACCGAAGGCAGCATCTGTCTCACGCGCTCAGGCATGGCCCGGCTCCGTGGTCCCCAGCATGCGCCGTCCCAGCTCGCGTTCATCGAACTCGTGACGGAGGAAGTGGCCCGTCACGCGGCCTTCGAAGAAGACATAGACGCGGTCCGACAGGGCCAGCACCTCTTCCAAATCGAGTGACACCAGCAGCACGCCCGTGCCCTGGTCGCGCGCCTCGCGCAGCTTCGCGTGGACCTGCGCCACCGCGCCCACGTCCAGCCCGCGAGTGGGCTGCACCACCACCAGCAGCCGGGGCCGCGCATCCAGCTCGCGCGCTACCACCACCTTCTGCTGATTGCCCCCGGACAGGGCCCGCAGGGCGACCTCCGGGTCGGGAGGCCGCACGTCGTAGGCCACGGTCAGCTCGCGCGTGCGCTCGCGGCGGCCCTTGAAGTCAATCCACGGGCCCTTCGCGAAGGGCGGCCGCGTGTGCCGGCCCAGGGCCACGTTCTCCTCCACGCTGAGCGCCTTCACCACCGCGCGGTGGAGCCGGTCCTCGGGGATGTGGCCCACGCCGCGCGTCCGCGCCTGGGCCGGCGTGAGGCCGCTCAAGGGGCCTCCCAGGAGCGCGCCGCTCCCAGACGTCAGCGGGCGCAGGCCGGTGAGGACCTCCGCCAGCTCGCGCTGCCCATTGCCGTCCACGCCCGCGATGCCGACGATTTCACCCGCGCGCACCTCCAGGTCCACGCCGCGCAGGGCAGGGCGCCCGTTGTCGCCGGTGGCCTGGAGCCCTCGTACGTCCAGCAGCGACTCACCGGGGGCCTGGGACACGGCCGGGGTGGAAGTGGCGGCCGGAGCGCGCTGTCCTTCACCCACCATGAGCGCGGCGAGCTGTTCAGCCGTGGTGTCGGCGGCGCGGACCTCCGCCACGCAGCGGCCCCGGCGCATGACGGCGATGCGGTCCGCCACGCCGAGCACCTCCTTCAGCTTGTGGCTGATGAGCACCACGGTGTGGCCCTGCGCGACCAGTCCGCGCATGACCCGGGCCAGCTCGTCGGATTCCTGCGGCGTGAGGACGGCGGTGGGCTCGTCGAGGATGAGCACCTGGGCGCCGCGGTGCAGCGCCTTGACGATCTCCACCTTCTGCTGCGAGCCCACGCTGAGCGTGTCCACCCGCGCCCGGGGCTCCAATTGGAAGCCGAAGCGGGCGCAGGTGGCGGACACCTCCTGCACCGCGCGCTCCAGGTCCAGCAGTCCGTTGCGGGTGGGCTCGCGGCCCAGCACCACGTTCTCCGCCACCGACAGCGTGGGCACGAGCATGAAGTGCTGGTGCACCATGCCAATGCCCCGCGCAATCGCGTCCCGGGGGCTCTTGAAGCGCACGGGCTGGCCGTCCAGCGACAGCACGCCCGCGTCCGGCTGGTAGAGCCCGTAGAGGACGTTCATCAGGCTGGACTTGCCCGCGCCATTCTCGCCCACCACGGCGAGCAGCTCGCCACGGCGCACGTCCAGCGACGCGTCCGCAAGCGAGACGCACGTGCCGAAGGCCTTGTGGATGTTCTGGAGGGAAATCAGGGGGCGGCAGCCTGGAAGGAGGCGAGGTCCGCCGGGACGGCAGGGACCTGGAGCGTCCCGGAGATGATGCGCTGACGCAGGGCCTCCACCTTCTGGAGCGCCTCCGCCTTGCCGGGGAAGTCCACCCGCACCTCCGCCATGCCCACGCCGTTCTCCTTGAGGCCGAGCACCTGCTCACCCGCGGAGAACGTGCCGTCCACCAGGTCCTTCGCCGCCTGATACACGGCCAGGTCGGAGTACTTCATCATCGACGTGAGGATGGCGTCCGGCGCCACGTGCGACTGGTCGGAGTCCACGCCAATGGCGTACACGCTCTTGCCCGCGGCGCGCGCTTCCTTCACCGCCTGAATGACACCGATGCCGTCCGCGCCCGCGGCGTGGAAGAGGACGTCCGCGCCCTTGGAGATGAGGTCCTGCGCCACCTGCTTGCCGGCGGCCATGTTGTTGAAGCTGCCCGTGTAGACGGACATGAGCGCCTGGGACGCCTGGGCGTTGGTCGTCTTCACGCCCGCGCGGTAGCCCACCTCGAAGCGCTGGATGAGGGGGACCTCGATGCCGCCCACGAAGCCCACCTTGTTCGTCTTCGTCACCAGCCCGGCCAGCGCGCCCACGAGGAAGCTGCCCTCCTGCTCCTTGAAGAGGACGGTGCGCACGTTGGGCAGCTTCATGGCCTTGCCCTGCGCGTCCAGCACCTGACTGTCGATGAGCAGGAACTGGGCCTTGGGGTTTTCCTGGGCGGAGGTGCGCACCGCGTTGGCCAGCATGTAGCCATTGCCCACGGTGAGCCGGGCGCCCTGGTCCACCAGGAGCTGGAGATTGGGGACGTAGTCCTCCTGGGCCTTGCTCTGCAGGACGATGGGCTGGATGGCCAACGCCTTGAAACTGGCGGCGTCCGAGCTCAGGTGGGGCGGCAGGGACTGGCGGACCTCATCGGGGGTGGCGTCCACATACTTGCCGCCCTCGTAGCGCTTGCCCGCGGCCCACAGCTCCAGGCCACGGAGCGCCGCGTCATTGAAGGAGTGGTCTCCGCGCCCGCCCACGTCGATGACGAGCCCCACGGGGAGGGCCTTCTTTTCCGTCTTCCCAGCGGCGGGGGGTTGGGCGCCGGAGGGGGGCGCTTCTTCCTTCTGCTTGGAACACGCGCACAGGAGGGCGGTGAGGGCAAGGACGTGGAGGCGGAGCATCATGAGGCGCCTATCTACCAGATGCCCGCCCTTTCCCGGAGTGCATGAAGGGGGGGTTCCTGCTATGGGCTCGCCTCGTGCAACCCTACGAACTCATCAAGGCCAAGCGGGATGGCGGCCGGCTGGAACCGGCGGACATCCGTGCGTTCATCGAGGCGTATACGGCGGGGACGGTGGCGGACTACCAGATGGCGGCGATGTGCATGGCCATCTTCTTCCGGGGCATGGACTCCCGGGAGCTGGGCGCCTGGGCCCGCGCCATGCTGGAGTCCGGTGAGGTCCTGGACCTGTCCGACACGCCGGGTGTGAAGGTGGACAAGCATTCGACGGGCGGGGTGGGTGACAAGGTCTCCCTCAGCCTGGCGCCGCTGGCCGCCGCGTGCGGAGTGCCGGTACCCATGATTTCGGGCCGGGGCCTGGGGCACACGGGGGGGACGCTGGACAAGCTGGAGTCCATCCCCGGCTTCAACGTCAACCTGCCGACGTCGGAGTACCGGCGGCTGGTGCGCGAGGTGAACTGCTGCCTGATTGGCCAGACGGCGCAGGTGGCCCCGGCGGACAAGAAGCTCTATGCCCTGCGGGACGTGACGGCGACGGTGGACTGCATCCCGCTGATCGCGTCCTCCATCATGAGCAAGAAGCTGGCGGAGGGCATCGACGCGCTGGTGCTGGACGTGAAGGTGGGCAGTGGCGCCTTCATGAAGCGCGACGAGGACGCGCGCACGCTGGCGAAGACGATGATTGGCCTGGGCGCGGAGATGGGGAAGAAGGTCGTGGCCCTGCTCACCGACATGGACCAGCCGCTGGGCCGCAAGGTGGGCAACGCGCTGGAGGTCATCGAGGCGGTGGACATGCTCCGCGGCAACGCGCCGGAGGACTACACCGAGGTGACGTATGCCCTCACGGCGGAGATGCTGGTGCTGGGCAAGAAGGCCGCCACGGTGGAGGAGGCGCGCGAGAAGCTGCGCAAGGTGGTGGAGGACGGCAGCGCGGTGCGCAAGCTGAAGGAGATTGTCCAGGTGCAGGGCGGAGACCCGCGCTCCATCGACGACTACTCCCTGCTGCCCCAGGCGAAGGCCACCGTGGACGTGGTGGCGCTCCGGGACGGCTTCGTCACCGGCATCGACACGGAGGGCGTGGGCATGGCGGCGGTGGCGCTGGGCGCGGGCCGGCAGCGGACGGACAGCAAGATCGACCCGGCCGTGGGCTTCACGCTGCTGAAGAAGTCGGGCGAGTCCGTGAAGCAGGGCGAGCCCTTGGTGCGCGTGCATTACAACGACGCAGCCCCGTTGGAGAACGTGAAGGCGCGCCTCTTGGCCGCGTACCGGTTCGGCGACGTGGCCCCCGTGGCCCGGCCGCTCATCCGCGAGCGGGTGGAGTAGGGCGCCGAGCCGGGTGGTGACCTGGGAGCCCCCGCCAATGCCGTGGCATGGCGTGGGGCTTCGTGTTTTCAGGCGCTGGTGCGCGCGTCCGCTCGGGCGATGATGGCGTCCAGGCCCGCGCGGCGGCTCACGAGCATCGACTCGATGTCCTTGATGACGCGGATGCAGAGCACCGCCGCCAGGACATTGAGGGCCTCCGCGATCATCCCGGCGATGAGCAGGACGGGGATGATCTTCGGGATGCTCTCAATCATGTTGAACATCGACGCGCTGGCGTTGCTCGTTCCATTGCTGATGAGCCAGGCGGCCCACCACCCCAGCAGCAGGACCTTCCGGGCAGGGGCGCCCCCCAGGTTCAGCCACAGGTCGCGCATGACCGCATACGGCTTGACCAGGTTGTAGATGGGGATGAACCAGACCACCATGGCCCAGCGGGGCTCCTCGGTACTGACGCCGGTGGCCCGGGCGACTTTCACGCTCAGGTACTGCCACCGGAGGAAGCTGATGGCGGTGACGATGCTCACGATGGAGCTGGCCAGGACGAGCTGGGCATTCAGGGCGTCGAAGGTCTCCGCGTTCTCCTGCGAGGGCGTGAAGCCGTCCTCCAGGCCCAGATAGAGCCAGACATGGAGAAGCCCCGTGAGCGCGGCCACCGCGACGCCGGTGTAGAGGCCACCCAGCGTCCACTTCGCCCGGCCTGTCGTGTGAGGCAGCGACTGGAGCTGCCTCGCATGACACGGGACGCAGACGCCCACCTGCGGTTGGGCGCATTGCTTACAGAGGAATCGGCCGCACCGCTCACACGTCCCCGTGGACGGTTCGCCATCATGGTCAGGGCAGATGGGGGCTGTTTCAGGAACGGCGGATTGGGTCAGCATGGGCTCGACAGGACACGGGTGGGCCGCCGCGCACGCAACGCGCGTTGGGACGGGTGGGGGG
>NZ_VHLB01000099.1:0-30095 GCF_006547365.1 Myxococcus sp. AB056
CCACCCGCCCGTCCCAACGACCTGGGCATCCAGCACCTGGCCGTCTACGTGGATGACATGGACGCGGCGCTCGCGCGCTTCCAGGCGGCGGGAGGCGAGGTCTTCTCGAGCCCCCACGAACTGCCAGCACTGGAGAAAGGCCCGGGCAACGCCTTCTGCTACGCCCGGGCCCCCTGGGGCACCATCATCGAGTTCATCACCTACCCGTCGCCCCAGCCCTACGAGCAGCAGACCGCGCTGCGGCGCTGGAAACCGCCGGAGCGCGGCTGAACCTCCGTCACAGCGCCGCGCGGACCGCCTTCATCGCGCCGTCGTAGTCGGGCTCGTGCGTCATCTCCGGGACAATCTCCCGGAACACGACCTTGCCCTCACGGTCCACCACGAAGGTGCTGCGCGCGAGCAGCCCCAGCTCCTTCATGTACACGCCGTACTTCTCACCGAACTCGCGGTCCTTGTAGTCCGACAGCGTGGTGACGTTCTGGATGCCCTCGGCGCCGATGAAGCGCCCCAGTGCGAAGGGCAGGTCCAGCGTGACGAACCACACCTTCACGTCCGGCCCTAGCGCCGTGGCTTCCTTGTTGAACGCGCGAAGCTGCGCCGCGCACACCCGCGTGTCCACGCTGGGCGCCACGCTCAACACCACCACGCTGCCCTTCACGTCCGACAGCCGCACGGCGTCGTTGAGCCCCTTGAAGACGGTGAAGTCCGGAGCGGCGTCGCCCACCTTCACCTCGTCCCCCACCAGCGTCACCGGCTGCCCCTTGAACGTGACGATGCCCTTGTGCTCGGCCATGGAATGCCTCCTCCTCCGGAAAGGGGCGCGGACTACTTCACCAGCAACGCCGCGCCAATCAGACCGCTGTCATCTCCCAGCTCCGCGTCCGCGATGAGCAGTCCCTCGCGCGCCGTGGTGGAGGACCAGGCGCGCACGCCCTCCTCCACACGACGCCGCAGGCCCGGGCAGTGTCTCAGCACGCCGCCACCCAGCACCAGCCGCGCCGGGTTGAGCATCGTCACCTGGTTGGCCACGGCCAGGGCCAGGAACTGCGCCGCCCGCGCGTAGACTTCACCGGCCGCCACGTCGCCCGCCTCCGCCGCCTGCTCCAACGTCACCGGGGTGATGCGCGCCGGGTCTCCGCCCGTCAGCCGCGCCACCTCCGGCGCACCACCGCTGGCGAGCAACTCCCGCGTCTGCGCGATGAGGTTGTGGCCACCGGCGTAGGCCTCCAGGCACCCCAGCTCACCACAGCCGCAGCGGCGCCCGCCGGGAACCACCTTGATGTGGCCCAGCTCGCCCGCCACACCGCCACCGCCGTCCACGAGCCGTCCGCCCGCGATGATGGCGCTCCCCACCCCCGAGCCCACGAACACCACCAGCATGTCCTGGGAGCCCCGACCCGCGCCGGCGTGGAATTCGCCCCACGCCGCCGCGGCCAGGTCATTCACCACGCGCACCGGCTGGCCCAGCCGGTCCGTGAGCAGCGCGCCCAGCGGCACGTTGCGCCAGCCCAGATTGGGAGCCACCGACAACACGCCCGAGTCCTTGTGAATCTGCCCGGCGGCCGCCACACCACACGCGCCCAGCGGCACACCGGCGACCATCACCGCGTCCGAGGCCGCCTGGGCAATGGTCTCCACGACCCCCGAAGGACTGCGCTCCACCAGGGCCACCTTCGAGGAGGCGAGCAGATTGCCAACCTCGTCCACCACGGCGGCACGGGCGAAGGTCCCCCCCAGGTCGATACCGAGCGTTGGCATGAGCGCGTCCTCTCAGGGCTTCAGCTTGGAAACCAACGCGGCCGCCAGCGCTTCCACTTCCTTCTGGCGCGCCTCGTCCTTGAGCTTCCCGTCCGGGGTGAAGGCATCCGACACGCGGGCCATGTGTACCTGCGTGGGCAGCACGTGCGCCCCCACGGACGCCATCACCTGCCGCAGGTGCGGCTGCATGCGCGCGGTGCCGAAGACGCCGGGCGTGGCGCCCATCATCGCCACCCACTTCTCCTGGAAGAGCCTGCCGGGCGGGCGGGACACCCAGTCGATGGCGTTCTTCAGGCCTCCCGGAATGGAAGAGTTGTACTCCGGGCTGGCGATGAGCAGGCCCTGGGCCTTGCCCAGCCGCTCGCGCAGCTCCTCCACGGGAGCGGGCAGGGCCTTGGCCTCCACGTCGCCGTCGTAGAGGGGCAGCTCCAGCGTCTTCAGGTCCACCACGTCCACCTCCGCGCCCAGCGAGCGGGCGTGGGCAACGGCGATGGCCAGGAGCTGGCGGTTGAAGCTCCCCGTCCGGAGGCTGCCACTGATGGCGAGGATGCGCGGCGTCGTCATGTCAGCCCCCGACCTCGACCTTGACCTTCTCCACGGTGCCCTCGATGAGGGCCTGGATTTCCTTGAGGCGCTCGGGCGTGTTGGCCTCGAAGCGCAGCACCAGGATGGGCTGCGTGTTGGAGGCACGGATGAGGCCCCAGCCGTCGGGGAACGTCACGCGCACGCCGTCCACGTCGATGATGTCGTGGCCCGCGTCGCGCAGCGTCTCCGTGGCGCGCTTCACCATCTCGAACTTCTTCTCTTCCTTCGTGTCGAAGCGCAGCTCCGGGCTGGCGTACGTCTTCGGCACGTCGGACAGGAGCTCCGACATGGTCGCCTTCTCGTGCGTGAGAATCTCCAGCAGGCGCGCGGTGGAGTAGATGGCATCGTCGAAGCCGAAGTAGCGGTTCTTGAAGAAGATGTGGCCGCTCATCTCTCCTGCCAGCTCCGCCTGCGTCTCCTTCATCTTCGACTTGATGAGCGAGTGCCCGGCCTTCCACATGATGGGCTTGCCGCCGCGCTTCGCGATGTCGTCGTACAGCGTGTAGCTGCACTTCACCTCGCCGACGATGGCCGCGCCCGGGCTCTCCTTCAGCACGTAGCGGCTGAAGAGCACCATCAACTGGTCGCCCCAGAGGATGTTGCCCTGGTCGTCGATGACGCCGATGCGGTCGCTGTCACCGTCGTAGGCGATGCCCACCTCGGCCTTCTCGCGCTTCACCGCCGCGATGAGGTCCTCCAGGTTCTCCACCACCGTCGGGTCCGGGTGGTGGTTGGGGAACGTCGCGTCCATCTCACAGAACAGGGGCACCACGTCGAAGCCCATGCTCTCGAACAGCGGCACCGCGATGGCGCCGCCCGTGCCGTTGCCGGCGTCGATGACGATGCGCATCCCCTTGCGGCCCACCTTCACCGTCTGGCGGACGAAGTGGTTGTAGGGCGTGATGATGTCGTACGGCGTCACCGTGCCCGGCTTGGGAGACACCTCGAAGTCCCGCGCCTCGATGAGCTTGCGCAGGGCTTGAATCTCGTGGCTGTGGAAGGTCGTCTTCCCCGCGCCAATCTTGAAGCCGTTGTACTCGGGCGGGTTGTGGCTGCCGGTAATCATCGCCAGGCCGTCCACCGGCAGGGTGTTGGCGGCGAAGTACGTCAGCGGCGTGGGGACCACGCCCACGTCGAACACATTGAGGCCCGTGGAGGTGAGGCCCGCGCAGAGCGCGTCCCGGAAGCGGGTGGAGGACTCGCGGCAGTCGCGGCCCACCGCGATGGAGCGCCCGCCCTGGCGACGGATGATGGTGCCCAGGCCCTTGCCCAGCAGCTCCACCACCTCGGTGGTGAGGTCCTTATCGACCAGGCCTCGGATATCGTATTCGCGGAAGATGTGCGCGTTCATGAAGGTGTCCCCGCCCCCGTGACGACGGAGGCATGGCAGAGGGCGGCGGACTCTACACGAGCGCGGGCCAGGGGGGCACCCGACCAGAGGGCGTCCCTGGCCCGTTGGAGGGCCAAGGGGCCGGAAAAGGCCCCCGCGCTACGGAAGCAGGGCCGCGGGGGCCATGGCCCCCTCGTGAGGCACGGGGGGCATGGAAGGCGTCAGCCCCTGTGCCCGCTGGCGCAGTTCCTGGTAGTGCCGCAGCCACGACACGTTGAGCGGATCCAACGCCAGCGCGTTCGCATAGCGAGAGAGGGCGGCGCGCAGGGCCCGCTGCGCCTCCAGCGCGTGTCCCTGGGTGAAGAGCGCCCGGGCCCGGGCCTCCGAGCCCGGCCGGGCCGACAGGAAGGCGTGGCGCAGGGGCTCCACCTCCTCGTCCGGCAGCCCTGCTTCCACGCAGCGGGCCAGCCCCGGCAGGTTGCCCCGAACGGCGTCGAAGCCGGCGCGGCTCAGCGGCTCGCCCAGGGTGCTGCGGGCGGACTCCACCCGCCCCCGCAGCGCCTCCAGCGCGCGGCGCTGCCCGGACGGCAGCGGACGGACGCGGAAGCCCTCCAGCCGGCGCAGGGCGGCGCTGGCCCGGCGGCGAATCTCCTCGAAGTCGGCGTCGGGCCGCGCGCCCAGCAGGACATATGGGTCCTTCGCGGCCTCCGCGGCCCGGGCGAGCAGCCGCGCCAGCTCCCCATCGGGACGCGGCTCCGGCCGGCGCCCCTCCTCCAGCATCCACGCCACCCACTGGCGCAGCGCCGGCGCGGGCTCCGCGAAGTGGATGAACGCGCCCGCGGCCACGCCCCAGGTCCGGGCCTCGTCTCCCGTGACATGGCGGACGACGTCGCCCTCGCACGTCACGGTGCGCCCCGCGAAGGACAGCTCCACGCCCAGGCGCGCGGCCAGCGGCGGCAGTTCGCCATCCCACGCGGCGAAGAAGCCATCCACCGACACGTCGTTGGCCACCACCCGCGTCCAGCCCTCCGCGAGACGCACGCGAACGTCCAACCCCTCGGGCGCGGCGACGCGCGGGGCCGGCGCCTCCAGCACCGGCTCCGCATGGGCCGCCGCCCGCAGCGCCAGGTGCAGCGGCGTGGCACCGTCCTCCGGAATCGCCTGGCCGAAGATGGTGACGTTGCCTTCTGGCACGCGCATCTCCGGCAGCAGCAGGATGGGCGCCTGGGACACGGGCGCTGCGTCCTCGTCGAAGGTGATGTCGATGTCCACCAGCAGCTCCACGTCGTCGACCAGCGCCGCCTCGCGCTCCGCCGCGCGGGCACGCGGGTCCATGCAGCGCGCCAGTTCCTCGCGGAACGTGCGGGCATCCGGGAAGCGCTCGGCGGGCCGCGGCGCCAGGGCCCGCAGCAGCACCGCGGACAGCGCGAGTGGCACGCAGGGATTGAGGACATGCGGCTCCGGAGGCGCCAGCTCCCCCGCGCGGCCGATGCCGAAGGGCAGCCGCCCGGTGAGCAGCAGGTAGCCCACCACGCCCAGCGCATACACGTCCGCGCGGCCATCCACGTCCTCGCCGGACCACTGCTCGGGCGCGATGAAGGCCGGCGAGCCCACCACCATGCCGCGAGCCCGCTCCTCGGGAGACAGGCTCGAGCTGAGGATGGCGCTGGCGCCGAAGTCGAGCACCTTCACCCGGCGCTCCCCCCGCGCATCCCGCGTGAGGACCAGGTTGTCCGCGGACAGGTCCCAGTGCATGAGCCCGCGCGCGTGCGCGGCCTCCACGGCCTCCAGCGTCTGCCCCAGCAGCTCCACCGCCTCCACGGGCGCCAGCGGCATGGGGAGACGGGAGAAGGACTCGCCGTCGGCGTACTCCATCAGCAGGCACGGCAGACCGCCGGGCCCCGGGCGCGCGTCCAGCACGCGGGCCACGTGAGGGTGGACCAGCTCGCGCAACGCATGCGCCTCCGCGTAGAAGCGGCGCTGCATGGCCGGCTGCGCCGCCAGGTGCGGGTGCAAGACCTTCACCGCGAAGCGGTGCCCCGTGGGGAGATACTCCGTCAGGTACACCGTGCCCAGCGCCCCCGCCCCCAACCAGCGCCGGAAGACGAGCGGCCCGTGCCGCTGCCCTTCCAGGCAGCTCGCTGACACTGCGACGCCGTCATGCACCGCTGGGCAAGACGCCCCGGCCGGATGGTCCACGTCACACCGCATGCAGGCCATACCCCACCACCCTCTGTCGCCCCGGAGCGGGGCAAGCGGTGGTGGCCTTGCAACCGGCGTGCAGAGGCCCCTTGTCCACTCATCGACAGAGCAAGCCCCCAACTGACCGAGGTCACCCGTGAATCAAGGGTTCGCGGCCCGTAATTCTTCCAGGGTGGGAACCGGGCGTTTCTCCAGCGCACCCGGCCCCACCTGGACGCCTACAGGTACTTCGTCAGCTTGCGAGCCTTGAGCGCCTCCACCACCTTGCGCACGTCCTGGCTCTTGTCCTTCGGCACCACGAGCACCGCGTCGCCGGAGTCCACCACCACCATGTCGGTGAGGCCCACCACGGACAGCGGGCGCTTGTCGGCCAGCACCACGCAGTTGTGGCAGTCCACCACCACCGCGAGGTTGCCGGACACCACGTTGCCGTTGGCGTCGGCGGGGCGCACCTCTGGAATCGCCGCGAACGAGCCGACATCCGACCAGCCGAAGTCACCCGGCAGCACCGCGATGTTGGAGGCCTTCTCCATGACGCCGTAGTCGATGGAGGTGGAGGGCAGCTTCGGGAACACCTTCTTCAGCACCGCGCCGAAGGTCCGCTTGCCCGCGGCCTTGCGCAGGGCGTCCAGGCCCTTCTGCATCTCCGGCATGTGCTTCGCGAAGGCCTCCAGGATGACGTCCACGCGGAAGACGAAGATGCCGCCGTTCCACAGGTAGTCCCCGGAGGACACGTAGCCGCGCGCCGTCTCCAGGTCGGGCTTCTCCTTGAATGCCTGCACCTTGCGGCCACCGCCCTCCAGCGCCTCGCCGACCTGGATGTAGCCGTAGCCCGTCTCCGGGCGCGAAGGCTTGATGCCCAGCGTGACGATGTGCCCCGCCTCCGCCAGGTCCGCCGCGTCCGCCAGCGTGCGCTTGAAGCCGGGCACGTCCGCCACGTGGTGGTCGGAAGGCAGCACCACCATGACGCCCTTGGGGTCGCGCGCGGCCACCTGCACCGCCGCCAGGGCGATGGCGGGCGCGGTGTTGCGCGCCACCGGCTCCACCAGGAGGTTCGCCTTGGGCAGCCCCTTCACCAGCTTCGCCGCGGCCTTCGCGTGCAGGGGGCCACAGACGATGAAGGTGTCCTTCACCGAGGCGAGCCCCTTGAGGCGCGCGGACGTGTCGGTGATGAGCGGCAGCTTGGAAGCCAGCGGCAGGAACTGCTTGGGCCGCGCCTGACGGGACAGCGGCCAGAAGCGGGTGCCGGAACCTCCGGCCATGATGACGGGGTAGAGGGCCATTGCGGGTGTTGCACTCCTGAAGGCCCCGGACCAAGCCGGCGGCCATGGCGGCGCACCATACCGTTTCAGCCTCGCCGGGAAAGAGGGACTCGCCTGCCCGCCCTCCAGACGGCGAAGCCACGAAGGGAGGTGAGAGTTTTGACCCGCCACCAAAAAGCCAGTCTCATGCCGCGCTGTTGGACTTCCTCAAGGCCAGATCCACCGGGCTGACGCTCATCCTCACCGTCGCACTGGCGTTGGGGCTGTCGCTTGCCCCGGTCCCAGACGCCCTCCGGCCCCTCCCGAGTCTCCAGCGGGGTCCCCTGCCCGAGAAGCTGGTGGCGCTCGTCCTGCCGACCTCGCTGTCGGGCGGTCGCGCCACACGTCCGCCCGGAGAAGTGATGACGGCGGGGGCGGGCGCCGCCAAACGCCCGCCGGCAGAGACGGAAGAGGAGGAGCCCGCCGACGCCGGTGCCCTGGTGGCGGAGCCTTTGCCCGCCGTGCCCACCACGCCGGGCATCGGCCTGGAGGAGCTGAGCGCCCCCACCCTGGCCCGCGCGAAGGACCTGGAGGCCCTGCGCGAGCGCATGGGCTCCCAGCACGTGGACATCGAGCTGAACTGCCGCAAGGCGGGGCCGGACGGGAGCTGCCTGGAGGACGGACTGGCGCCCTACACCCGGGCCCTGGCCGAGCTGCGCGAGGACGCCCGGCGCACGCCGGTGCGCGTGGTGCACCTGGGCGACTCGCTGGTCGCCTCCGACCACATCACGGATTTGGTGCGCGACCGGCTCCAGGAGCGCTTCGGCGCGGGCGGCAAGGGCTTCCTCTTCATCACCCGCCCCGCCAGCGCGGGCCGCTGGACGCGCTCGGGCCGAGGCTCGGACGGCTGGGAAATCGAGCGGCTGGTGGACTCCAAGTGGCCCCGCGACCGGGTGGGCTGGACCGGCGTGGCCTTCAGCTCGGAGAAGGGCTCCCAGAGCACGCGTTATGACGTGGAGGGCTCGCGCGTGGCGGAGCTCTTCTTCCTGGCGCAGCCCGCCAGTGGCTCCGTGCAGTTCTCCGTGGACGGCAAGCCGCTCCAGCGCATCCACACGCGGGGCTTCTCCAAGAACAAGTCGGAGGCGGCCTTCGCCCGCGTGACCCTGCCGCAGGGCGCGAAGTCGCTGACGCTCACCACGTCCGGCAAGGTGGAGCTGCACGGCATGACGCTGGAGTCGGGCACGCCGGGCGTCGTCTACGACACGGTGGGCCTGCTGGGCGGAATGGCGGAGGTGTACCTGCGCGCCCAGCCCGCTGCCTTCCGCGCGCAGCTGCGCCAGCGCAAGCCGTCCCTGGTGGTGATGATGGTGGGCGGCAACGAGGCCTTCTTCTACTCGCGAGACCGCACCACGCTGGACGAGGTGCGCGCGCAGATAAAGGAGTTGATGTCTCGCGTGCGCAGCAACGTGCCGAACGCCGCGTGCCTGCTGATGGCCCCCATCGACGCGGGCGTGCGCACCATGAGCGGCGAGGTGGTGTCACGCCGGGGCACCCAGGAGATTGGCGCCATCTACCGCGAGGAGGCCCGCGCGGCCGGCTGCGCGTTCTGGGACGCCTATGCCGCCATGGGCGGCGAGGGCTCCGCGCTGCGCTGGCTCGAGGAAGGGCTGATGCTGGACGACCTCGTCCACCCGCGCGCCCGGGGCTCGGACTTGCTGGGCCACCTCTTCGACCTGTCCCTTCAGCGTGCGTTCGCGAAGAGCCGGGCGCCGCTGGTGGCCGCGGTGGACCCGGCCGGCCTGCAGAACGCGGACACCGCGCTGGTGCGCACGTTCGACAAGCTGAAGCGCCGCGAGGCGGGCGAGGCCCTTCGTGTGGGCGTCGCGCAGTTGGGCGGTTCGCACACCGCGTCGCACTACTTCACGGACGCGGTGCGCGAGGTGCTGACGAAGCGCTTCGGCGCCGCGGGCCGGGGCTTCATCGCCGCCGGCAAGGCCTCTCCCCGTCTGGAGCCCGCGGGCGTGACGCGCGCGCTGGAGGGGGACTGGACCATCGAGGACGCCGCCGAGGACGCGCCCCCCGGCGGCCTGTGGGGGCTGACGGGCATCCGCGCCGTGGGCGGTCCGGGCGCGAAGCTGCGCATCCAGTTCTGCAAGGACTGCCCGGAGGCGAAGGCGACTTCGGGCCGGTTGGATTTGTACGCGCTGGACGCGCCGGACGTGCGCGCGCCGGACATCGCGATTGACGGCGAGCTGCTGCCGCCGGACGCGCCTCCGCCGGAGCCGTTGACCGCGCCCACCGTGCGCATCCGCTCGTTCCCCGTCACGGGGTCCTCGCACACCGTGGAGGTGACGGCGCCGAAGGACGGCAACGTCACGGTGCTGGGGGCGTCCCTGGAATACGACACGCCGGGCGTCGTGTACGACGCGCTGGGCCTTCCCGGTGCCACGGCCTCGACCTTGGGGGCCATGGACGCGGCGTCGGTGGACGCGCAGTTGGCGTCGCGGCGGCCGGACCTGCTCGTGTTCTGGTACGGCACCAACGAGGCGGGCCGGCCGGACCTGGACGCCTCGGCGCTGCGCCGGGACTACACGGAGCTGCTGACGCGGCTGCGCAAGGCCACCAACGCGGAGTGCCTGGTGATGGGCCCCACGGACCGGCTCACGCAGGACGCCAACGGCCGGTGGAGCGAGGCGCCCTCGCTGGCGTCAGTGCTGAACACGCTGCCGCAGGTGGCGAAGGACGCGGGGTGCGCGTACTGGTCGACGCGCGCGGCCATGGGCGGAGAGCGCTCCATGCTGCGCTGGCAGCGCACGCAGCCCGCGCTGGGCCACGCGGACGGCGTCCACCTGACACCTGAAGGCTACGCGCGGCTGGCGGGGGCCTTCTCCCGGGAGCTGCTCACGGCGTACGAGGCCCACAAGAAGGCAGGCCCCACCGCGCGCGTGGAGGACAACTGACGTGCTGTCGCACAGCGTCCAGTACCTCATCTTCGTCATCGAGGTGTTCGCCCTGTACTGGGCGGTGCACCGGCACTACTGGCCGCGCATCGGCGTGCTGCTGGTGGCCAGCCTCCTGTTCTACGCGGTCTTCACGCCCTTCCCCATCCTCATCTTCCTGGTGGGCGTCACGGTGGACCACCTGTGCGTGAAGGGCATGGCCCGCGCGCAGACACAGGGGGTCCGCAAGGCGCTCGTCACGGTGTCGGTCGTCTCCAACCTGAGCCTGCTCGCGGGCTTCAAGTACCTGGAGATGCTGCGGCAGACGCTGCTGTCACTGCTGGCGCCGTGGGGCATTGAGGTCCGCGCCGAGCCCTTCAACCTGCTGATGCCGGTGGGCCTGTCCTTCTTCGTCTTCCAGGCCATCAGCTACACGGTGGACGTGTACCGGAAGAAGGCGAGCGCGGAGCACTCGTTCATCGAGCACCTGCTGTACCTGCTCTTCTTCCCGCGCGTGGTGAGTGGCCCCATCGTCCGGGCGTCGGAGCTGATGGTGCAATTCCGCCAGACGCCGACCCTCACGCCCGAGGCCGGTGGCCACGCCCTCTTCCGCATCGCGGTGGGTCTGGTGAAGAAGCTGGTCATCGCGGACGTGCTGGGCGCGGGACTGGTGGACCCCGTCTTCGCCGCGCCGGAGAAGTACGCCTCCGCGGAGTGCATCGTCGCGGCGGTGGCCTATACCTTCGAGCTCTACTACGACTTCTCGGGGTACTCGGACATCGCGATTGGCGTGGCGGCGCTGTTCGGCTTCAAGTTCCCGGAGAACTTCAACCGCCCGTACCTGGCGAAGAACATCGGCGAGTTCTGGAACCGATGGCACCTGAGCCTGTCCACGTGGCTGCGCGACTACCTGTACCGGCCGATGGGCGGCAACCGCGTGTCGAAGCCGCGCGTGCTGTTCAACCTGATGACGGTGATGGTGCTGGGCGGCCTGTGGCACGGCGCGGACTGGCGCTTCGCGGTCTGGGGCGCGGTGCACGGCGTGGCGCTGTGTGTGTCGCGCTGCTGGGAGTGGTCGGTGGGCAAGCCCGAGTCCCCAGGCATCCCCCGCGTGGCGATGGGCATGTTGGCGACGTTCACCATCGTCGTGCTGACGCGCGTGGTGTTCCGGGCCGCGGACATGGCGCACGCGGGCGAGTTCTACGAACGGATGATGGCGGGCGTGCCCGGCATCGCCAACGTGAGCCCGCTGGTGTGGGGCATGCTGGCCGCGGCCGTCTTCTTCCATGCCGTGCCGATGAAGCTCTACACGGTGTCGTCGGACCTCTTCGTCCGCATGCCCATGCCGGTGCGCGCCGCGGTGCTGGTGGTGCTCGGCCTGGGCATCCGCCACCTGTCCGCCGTGGAGACGCGGCCGTATGTGTACCTCCAGTTCTAGGCGGGCGTAGGGGCTGTCGGGCCCCAGGCCCCCGAGCCCTCGCAGGCGTCTTGCCGCCGGGCATGAGCGTTCCCAGTCTCTGGGGGGGCAGCCCCGTCGACGGAGCCGGGAAGCAGGCTCGGTCGCCGTGCTCGGTCGGTCTGAGCGCCGCACTGGTTCAGGGCCAGTGCCGTGGCGGAGGTACTGCGCATGGCGGGCATCCAGGCACTCCCCCGCACAGCCCTGGGACGTGGGGTCCCCAGGTCCGGTCCTCCGCGAGATGCACCGCCGCTCCGTTGGTGGCTGCGGCATCGGCTGTGGCTCACGCCCGTGGTGGGCGCGGTGCTTGGGGCATGCCTGGGCGTGGTGTTCGTGGCGCCCCCTGTGTTCGCGGCAAGGGTTCTGCGCGGCGTCGCCTGGCAGGCCACCTCCTCGGAGGCGCGGGACATGCTCTCCACCGTGCTGGGGATTGCGCTGACGTCCTTGAGCATCGTCCTGTCCCTCTCCATGCTCGTGGTGCAGAACGCCGCTGGGCAGTTCTCGCCGCGACTGTTGCGCCACTTCGTACACGGCGCGGGTATCCGCGTGGTCATCCCGGTGTTCGTCGCCACGAGCGTCTTCTGCCTCGTGGCCACCCACGAGTTCGGGCTCGTGGCGGGCGCCGAGCGCGCGCCGCGCCCGGCGCTCAGTCTGGCCATGTTGCTGCTCGTCGTATGTGAGGGCGCGCTCGTCTTCCATGTGCTCCATACGCTCCAGTCCATGCGCGTGGAGAACATCGTCCAGCGGGTGCGCGTGGACACGCTGCGCGTCGCGCGCAGGCTGGAGCGATTGCGCGCAGGGGACATGGAGGCGCCGGCCGAGGTGCCGGCGCCCACGGGCGAGCGGTGGCCGCTTCGGGCCGAACGGAACGGCTTCGTCGTCGCCGTGGATGCGCGGCCCCTGCTGGAGGTGGCGACGGCGCGGAGGCTCGTCGTCCACCTGGAGCGAGCCATCGGAGAGCCGGTGATTCAAGGCGGCGAGGTGGGCTGGTTCGCGTCGGATGACCGCCTCTCCCCTGCTTCGTGCGAGGTGGCCGAGGCCCTCCTGCTCCGAGCCATCCACACGGACCGCTGGCGGGACGAGGACGTGGACGTCGCGTTGGGCGTGCGCCAGTTGGTGGACGTGGCCGTCAAGGCGCTGTCGCCGGGCATCAACGACCCCTACACCGTGGTGGAGGCGCTGGACCAGCTCACCTTCCTGATGTGCGAGCTGAGCCAGATGCGGCTGGGCCCCCGCGTGGTGCCAGACATGTCCGGGCGCCCTCGCGTCTTCCTTCGCGCGCTGTCGCTGCGCGACTACCTGGACCTGGTCACGGACCAGACGCTTCGCTACGGCGCCACCGAACCCGCTGTCGTACTCCGGTTGCTGCGGCTGGCGGGAGCCGTGGGCCAGCACGCACGGCAGGCAGAGGCGCGCCGGACGGCTCGGGAGACCCTGCACCGCGTCCTCGTGGCCACGGAGCAGGGGCAGAAGGACGCCTCGTGGCTCGCAGGCATCCGCCGTTACGCGGAGTCGCTGGAGCAGGCGCTGGAGGGGAAGCCCCTGCCTCCGCTGCCCGCGATTGGGTTCTGAGGCGTCACCCGGCGGTGCGCCGCGCGCTCGGGTACACGCTTCAGTGCGGCCCCGGCCGCGCTTCTCCCAGCGCGGACTCGGCCCGGCCCAGGCGCCGGCTCAACGTCTGGAGCCGCTCACGGTCAGCGCCTTCGTCCGCGTCGAGCGTGGTGCTGGCCTCGTCCACCAGCAGGCGCAGCCGTCGCAAGCCGTCGCGCACCAACCCCTGTGCCTCGGGTGTCACCGCCGGCGCGCGGGCCAGGTGCTCCACCACCGCGTCCAGGACCTGCGCGTAGAGGTGCTCCGCGCCCACCTTCGCCGTCACCCCGGTGCGCTCCAACATCCGGCCCGTGGGAGCCATCACCCGCGTCAGCATCAACGTCACCCGCCGACGGGCCAGGTCATCGTGGAGCGCCGCGAGCATGTCCGCGCCAGGGACGTCCAGGTCCGCCGTCACCTCCATGTCCAACAACACCGCGCGCAAGGAGGGCTCGGCATGCCGCACCCGCGTCATGACTTCGTCCCGCAGCGCCGTGGCGTTGGCGAAGAAGATGCCCTCGTTGGGGCGGAGGATGAGCATGCCCGGAACGGTCAACGGGCGCGGCGTGTGCCGCACGTCGCCGAAGGCCAGCGTTCCCGGGACACGGCCCAGCTCGCTCAGTCGCGGCACGCTGGCGCGGTACACCGTGAGGAAGAGCGACACGCCCACCGCCACCAGAAGGCCCGGCAGGACGTCCAGGGCGAGCACGCCGACGAGCGCCACGCTCGCCCCGAGGAAGTCTGCCCGCCGCATCCGGTGCAGACGCCGCATCTCCCGCACGTCCATCATTCCCGAGACGGCGACCACCACGATGGCGCCCAGCGTGGCCTCGGGCAGCAGGCGGAAGAGGGGCGTGAGGAACAGGGCGACCAACAGCGTGAAGCCCGCGGCCAGCATCGCTGAGACCTCGGTGCGGGCCCCGGCGGCGTCATTGGCCGCGGACTTGGACAGGCTGCAACCAATGGAGAACCCCTGGAAGAGTCCGGCGCCCATGTTGGCGGCGCCCAGGCCGACCAGCTCACGGTTGGCATCCACCTCGTAGCCGTGACGCGCGGCGAGCATCCGCGCGGGGCCAATGGCCTCGGCGAAGGCCACCAATGCGATTCCGCTCGCGCCGGGCAGGAGGCGCAGCAAATCCCCGAGCCCCACGTCCGGCACCTGGGGTGGAACGAGCCCCGCCTGCACCTTGCCCACCACGCCCACCCCACGCGCGTCCAGGCCGAGCAGCGCCGTCACCACGATGGACAGCGCCAGCACCACCAGCGCCGCGGGCAGCCGCTTCGACACGCGGTCCAACGCCAGCAACATGATGAGGCTGCCAGCCCCCACGAGCAGCGTGACCAGGTGCGTGCTGCCCAGGTGCGTGAAGAGGAACCACAGCCGCTCGAAGAAGTTGCCGTCGCCTCCCTTGACGCCAAAGAGCTTGGGGACCTGCTTGATGGCGATGATGAGCGCGAGGCCGAAGACGAAGCCGGTGAGGACGGAGGCGGAGAAGAACTGCGCGATTCGCCCCAGCCGCAGCACGCCCGCTAGCAGCGAGATGAGCCCCGCCATCAAAGCCAGGGCCGCCGTGAGGACGACGAAGCGGGACGAGCCCGCCTGTGCCAGCGCGCCCACGGTCGCGGCGGACAGCACCGCCACCGCCGCGGACACGGCCACGATGAGCTGGCGCGAGCTGCCGAAGAGCGCGTAGAGCACCAGCCCTACCGGGGCCGCGTAGAAGGCGGCCGTCGGGGGCAGGCCCGCCAGCTCCGCGTAGGCCATCCCTTCTGGGATGAGGAGGGCTGTCACGGTGAGCGCCCCCACCGTGTCCCGCTTCAGCCACGTGGCGCGGTAGCCACGGACCGACTCGAGAAAGGGGACGGCGCGCGAGAGCCAGGAGGCCGCGGACCTGGTGGCGGACGTTGGCATCAGGATGCTCCTCCCAGGACGGGCCTCGCCCCGGAGCGGAGAGCGCGTGCGCCCGTTGCTGGCGCTTGCGCGACCGGCCGGCACGCGCGGCCCCACCGTCGATGGTGTCTCCGAGCTAGGGATGGGGACGGTGTTCCGGGCGCGCAATTCGCCCAGGGGCATGCGGCCATGCCAGGAGCCGCCCGGGCGAGGACCTTGCGTTGCGAAGCGGCCCCAGCGTTCACAGCGTGTCACGGGGCACCAGCGCGAGGGGATGGGCGGTGAGCGACCTGGTGGCGCGGACATGGCGGGCGGTGCAGCGAGGCCTGCCGGGCCTGCAGCAGGCACGCGACTATCAGCGCCGCTGGTTCCGGGCGGACCTGCTCTCGGCGCTCACCATTGGTGCGATGCTCATCCCCCAGGGCCTGGCCTACGCGCAGCTCGTGGGCGTGCGTCCAGCAGCGGGCCTCTACGCGGGCGTGGCGGGAATGCTGGCCTATGCGCTGTTCGGGCCCTCGCGGCACCTCATCATCGGACCCGAGGCGGGGGCCGCCATCCTCACCGCCGCGGCGCTCGCGCCAGTCGCGGCGGGCGCGGACGCCGCGCGCTACGCATCCCTGGCGGCACTGCTGGCGCTGCTGGTCGGCGTGCTGAGCCTGCTCGGAGGGCTGCTCAAGGTGGGCGCGCTCGCGGACTTCCTGTCCAAGCCCATCCTCATCGGCTACATCAATGGCGCGGCACTCATCATCATCGGCAGCCAGCTCGCGCGGCTCTTCGGGATGGAGCGCCAGTCCGACACGTTCTCGGGTCAGGTGTTCGAGGTCGCCACCCACCTCGAACGGACCCACGTCCCGACGCTCCTGCTGGGGCTGGGCGTCATCACCACGCTCATCCTGCTGCGGCAACTGCTGCCCAAGGCCCCCGGTCCGCTCATCCTGGTGGTCCTCACCACGGTGGCGGGGGGGCTGTTCCAGTTGGAGCATGGGGGCATCAAGGTCGTGGGTCCCCTCGCCGCCGAGCCCCCCGCTCCAGGCCTGCCGTCCCTGCGCTTCGAGGACGTGCGGTCGCTGCTCCCCGCCGCCTTCAGCCTGGCGCTCGTCAACTACGCCAGCTCCGTGCTGACGGGCCGATTCTACGCCGACAGGTTCCGCTACCGGCTGGACAGCAACCAGGAGTTCCTCGGGCAGGCCGCCGCCAACCTCGCCAATGCGTTCAGCCAGGGGTTCCCCGTGACGGGGAGCGACTCGCGCACGGCCGTCAACGTCTCCATGGGGGGGCGGACCCAGCTCGTGGGGGTGCTCGCCGCTGGGGTGGTGCTGGTGTTCGCCCTGTTCCTCACGCCCCTGCTGCATGACTTGCCCATGGTGACGCTGGGCGCCATCGTCTTCGTGGCCGCGGTGTACCTGCTGGAGTTCCGAGCCATCATCGACCTGTGGCGCGTGCGGCGCGTGGAGGCGGTGCTCGCGTGCGTGACGATGGTGGGGGTGCTGGTATTGGGCATCCTCCAAGGCATCCTCGTCGCGGTGGCGCTGGCGCTCGCGGACCTCATCCGCCGGGCCGCCAGGCCCCACGACGCGGTGCTTGGCGAGCGCGAGGGCGTGCCCGGCTACCACGACATCGAGCGGTTCGAGAACGCCGAGACGGTGCCCGGGCTCGTCATCTACCGCTTCGATGCGCCGCTGTTCTTCGCCAACGCGCGCCACCTGCGGGAGCAGGCCCGGGCCCTGGTCTCCAGCGCGGATGCGCCCGTGCGGTGGTTCGTGCTTGATGCGTCCGCCGTGTTCGACATGGACGTCACCGCTGCCGATGGCCTGGAGAAGCTGCGCCGTGAGTTCGAGGAAGAGGGCGTGGTGCTGGGCATCGCCGAGGCCCGGGCGCCGCTGCGCGCGCTGCTGCGGCGTACCGGCCTGCTGGCGCGGCTGGGCCCGGAGAATGTGCATGCCACCGTGGGAGCGGCGGTGCACCACTTCCTGATGGACGCTGGCGCGAGGCACACCCGTGACGATGAACCTCCGGCGCTGCCGCCCGTGCATTGAGCAGGGGGTCGAGCACCCTCGCGGGGGAACGGGCTTGCGCCCGTCCTCACCCAGTCCGCAGTCCGGCCCGTTGCCTCCCCTCCCGCCCCCTCCTCACGAACCATGTCCCCGAGGGGGGCGCGTGCACACCTCCTGCCCAGGAGGCAACACATGGCAAGCAAGGCGAAACCCACGGGCAATGGAAACGGCAATGGCAAGCAGTCGCGCAAGCCCAACATCCTGGTCATCTGGGGCGATGACATCGGCATCTGGAACATCAGCGCCTACAACCAGGGGATGATGGGGTACCTCACGCCCAACATCGACCGCATCGCGAAGGAAGGCGCGATGATGACCGACTGCTATGGCCAGCAGAGCTGCACCGCGGGCCGCGCCGCCTTCATCACTGGCATGAACCCGCTGCGCACGGGGCTCACCACCATTGGCATGCCCGGAGCGAAGTATGGACTCCAGGACTCCGACCCCACCATCGCGGAGATGCTGAAGCCGCTGGGCTACACCTGCGGCCACTTCGGCAAGAACCACGTGGGTGACTCCAACCCCTACCTGCCCACCGTGCACGGCTTCGACGAGTTCTTCGGCAACCTCTACCACCTCAACGCGGAGGGCGAACCGGAGTGCTCGGACTACCCCAAGGACCCGACCTTCAAGGAGCGCTTCGGTCCGCGGGGCGTCCTCCGGAGCTGGGCCACGGACCGCGATGACCCCACCGAGGACAAGCGCTGGGGCGTGGTGGGCAAGCAGCGCATCGAGGACACCGGCGCGCTCACCCGCAAGCGCATGGAGACCGTGGACGGGGAGTTCCTCCAGGGGACCCTGGACTTCATGGAGCGCGCCGTGAAGGACGGCAAGCCGTTCTTCCTCTGGCACAACACCACGCGCACCCACGTCTGGACCTATCTCCAGGAGAAGTACCGGAACGCCACCGGCTACGGCCTCTATGCGGATGCCATGCGGGAGCTGGACGACATCGTCGGCGTGCTGCTGGCCAAGCTGGACGAGCTGGGCATCGCCGACAACACGCTGGTGGTCTTCTCCACCGACAACGGCGTGGAGAAGATGGGCTGGCCAGACGGCGGCAACAGCCCGTTCCGGGGCGAGAAGGGCTCCACCTGGGAGGGCGGCGTGCGCGTCCCCTGCATGGTGCGCTGGCCGGGCGTGGTGGAGCCCGGGCGCGTCATCAACGACATCTTCGCGCACGAGGACTGGATGCCCACGCTGGTCTCCGCTGCGGGTGGCCCCAAGGACCTCGTGGCGCAGTGCCAGCGCGGCTACAAGGCGGGTGACAAGACCTTCCGGGTCTACCTGGATGGGTATGACCAGACCGGGCTGCTCGCGGGCAAGGAGAAGGGAGCCCGGCACGAGTTCATCTACGTGCTCGACAGCGGAAACCTCGCGGCCGTCCGGTATGACGACTGGAAGCTCATCTTCAGCTACCAGGAAGGCGAAGGCCCGGACATGTGGTTCAGCGGCAAGCGCTTCGACCCGGCGTGGCCGTACCTCATCAACCTGCGCTCGGACCCGTTCGAGTACGGCCCCAAGGCCGGCCTGTACTTGAAGTGGTACGGGGAGCGGATGTTCACGTTCGTGCCCGCGCAGGCGCTGGTCCAGAAGTTCGCGCAGAGCCTGCTCGACTACCCCCCCAGCCAGGCCCCGGGCAGCTTGAGCATCGGGCCCATCAAGGAGCGCGTGAAGCGGCAGTTGCTGGAGGCGCGCGAGCGCAAGGAGGAGACGGCCATCGGCGACCAGGTCATGGCGCTGGCCGAACAGGTGGAGCGGTTCGTCCGCCGCGCCCAGCAGTCGCACGCGTAGCCACGCGCGGCGCCGGGCGGTGGAGCAGCGCCGCCGCCCGTGTCCGCCCCAGAGGCGCTACGTGCTCCCGGAACGCGATGGCGCGGTGTCATCGCCGTCCACGGGGATGCGCGGCGGCACCACCAGGGTCGCGAACACCAGCCCCAACACCAACTGGAGCGCCACCATCAGCACGTCGAACGGCCGGGCATCCTCCGCGCCCGGGCGCCCCATGCCGAGCAACGCGATGATGGCCTGCGTCCCCATGAAGCCCGGCGCGAGCTGCAACAAGCCCGGCATGATGACCGTCATCGGCATCCGCTGTCCGCCCCGGCCGTAGAGCAACCCGGCCACGCCCAGCACGAACGCGGCCACCATCGGGCTCCCCTGCTCTCCCAGCACCGCCTTCATCCCAGCCTGCGTCCCGTAGGCGAGCAGCACCCCGCCGACGATGCCCACCAGGTCGCGCCGCCGCCCCGCCATGCAGACAGCCAGTGCCACGCCACCGACCGCCAACAGCAAGAAGGTGACCCAAGGCGACAGCACGTGCACGTCGCTGTACTCCGGTATCGGCCAGAGAAAGCCCCACAAGGTCGTGGCCGCCACGATGCCCACGCCAATCATCAGGAAGCGCAGCAGTCCATAGACCAGGCGCGTCATGCCTGCTTCCACGGACTCCGAGGCCAGCTCCAATGAGCCGAGCGTGACCACCATCGCGGGCACCAGCAGCACCGCCCCGCCAAACAACGCCTGGACCACATCGAAGGGCGGCAGGACGAAGCGGAGCCCGAACGCCACCAGCGTTCCCAGGAACGCCGCGAGGAAGCTCTTCTGCAGGTCCACCCGCTGCGAGCGCAGCGTCCCGAAGTGGATGACGCCCGCGATGGCGCCCACGAGGAGGGCCGCGAACATCTCCCACCACGCGCCCCCCACGCGCGCCGCGACGGCAGCGCCGTACACGCCATAGGCCAGGAGCACGAGCCACTTCGAGTAGGGAGAGCGCTCGGCCACGATGCGGTCCAACCTGGCACGGGCCTCCGGCAGGCCCACGCCTCCCGCCGCGATGTCATCCGTCAGTTGCAGGAGCCTCGCCGCACGGCCCAGGTTCCAGTGCGGGTTGAAGGGCAGCCGCGCGAAGTCCGCGGGCGACCGTCGAGGCGCCACCACCTGCGTCATGGCCAGGCTCTGGACCGTGAAGACCTCCGTGCTCAGCCCCCAGGCCCTCGCCGCCCGGCGCACGCGCGCTTCCACCAGGAGCGAGGGTTGATAGGCCAGGTGCAGTGCCCTGGCCAGGTCCAGCAGGAAGCGGGACGCCGCCTCTTCATCCCCTCCCGTTCCCAGTCCGTGCTCGCGTTTCATCGAAGATGCGCCTCCAATCACGCTTCATGCTGACCACGGCCCAGTCGCCCTCGCGCGCGGCCTTCAATGACGCGCCGTCCTTCTCCTCGTAGGCGAACTCGCGCGCCGCGTCGTCGTGGTGGATGAGCAAGGCGAAGCCTGGGCGCGGGCGCTTTCGCGTGTACTGGAGCATCTGGATGTCGCCGCCGGAGCGCACGTTGCCCGCCGCGAAGACGGGCCGCCGGCCGATGTGCTCGTCGATTCCCACCGGCTTGCCCGCCTTGTCATTGACGTGGGCGACGCGCGCCTCTCGGCGCAGCACCGAGGGAGCGTGCGCGTCGTCGAAGGTCTTCTTCAGTTGGCTGCCAATGACCTGCTGGGGCGGGATGCCGTAGGTCTCCTCGGAGATGACACGCATGAAGTCGATGCCCCCCGCCGAGGCGAGCCAGGTCTGGAAACCGTTCGCGCGCAGGTACCGGAGCAACTCCAGCATGGGGGCATAGGCCAGTTGGTTGTACGGAACGTTCCACCTCGGGTGGCGAGCGTGTTGGAAGAACGCGCGGACCTCGCGGATGAACGCCTCTTCGGTCATGCCGGCATGGGTCACTCCCAGCACCTTCATCAGCTTGGACTTGTCCATGGTGGAGAGTTCGGAGAGGTCCCCCTCCAGGATGGCCTTGAACGGCTGCCGCTTCGCGAGCGACGGGTCCTCCTTCACGCGGGAACGGAGCGGCTTCAGCATGAAAGCGCCCTGTACGAGCGGCTGCTCCGGCCAGAGCGTGCCATCGTTGTCGAAGGTGGCGATGCGCGCCTCGGGCGGAACGAAGCCGGCCCCACCCTTGGTGGTGGCACGGGTGACGAAGTCGATGATGGCCTGCTTCACGGGCCCTTCGTTCCACGACGGCAGCGCGTCCGCGGCCAGTGCATGGAGAGGCATCGCCATCAAGCGCGAGAGTGCGCCAAACAGCCTGCCCCCTTCATTCCGTGCGCCCCGTACCATGTCCGGCTCCAGGCGCGCCCCCGCAATGGCGGCGCCTCTCGGGACGGTGAGGTCGGCATCAACGCTTTACAACGCCGCATGGGAGGTGCGCGCAGAGGGCTCGCTGGGCCCGGCCGCCGCGCGCCCCTGGGCCGACATGGCGCGGGCGGAACGAGCGCCATGGCGGAGAGGCGATGCAAGGGCCCACGGGACGCAGCCCTCGGCGCGGTGGGCCGAGCCTCACGCAACCCCTTGATATTTCCTGGACTCTTGGGGCTTCCCTGAGGCGCGAACCAGCCTGCCTCGCGATTTTTTCGCCTCGTGTCGATCCGCTTCGAGCTTATTCGTCGCCATTTTGAACGAGGACGCAGCGCCTCCCGAACCGAAAGGAAGAACCGATGCGCGTCATGGTCATTGTGAAGGCGACGAAGAACTCCGAGGCCGGTGTGATGCCCGGCGAGCAGCTGATGACCGAGATGGGCAAGTACAACGAGGAGCTGATGAAGGCGGGCGTGCTCCTGGCCGGTGACGGTCTCCACCCGAGCACCAAGGGCAAGCGCATCCGGTTCGCGGACGGGAAGAAGAGTGTCATCGACGGTCCGTTCGCGGAGACGAAGGAGCTCATCGCCGGCTATTGGATCTGGCAGGTGAAGTCGATGGAAGAGGCCGTGGAGTGGGCGCGCCGCTGCCCGCCCCCCATGCCCGGCGAGGAGTCGGAGCTGGAGATTCGCCCCGTCTTCGAGGCCGAGGACTTCGGCGCCGAGTTCACCCCGGAGCTGCGCGCGCGGGAAGAGAAGCTGCGCGCGGAGTTGGAGCAGAAGCAGAAGGCGTGAGTCGGAGCGGAGTGAGGTCCGGTGCCTCCGGACCTCCTCGGGTCGTCAGAGCCAGGTGCTAGTTCCTGACGAGTGCTCCCGCGAGTTCGGAGCACGCGCCAGGGGGACGACATGACGTTGCGTGGAGCAGGTGCACTGCTCTTGAGCGTGCTTCTCGTGGGCTGCGCGACACCGCGAGTCGTGCGCCTGGATACGGGCCAGGGCGAGCCCATCGTCTACCTCCCTCCGAAGGGCGCGAAGCCGGTTGAAGTGGACGAAGACGCGTTCCGGAAGGTGATGACCCGGCTCGTGCTCGACATGCGCTTCTCCCTGCGAGAGGACACGGAGCGCCCACGTGTCCGGCTCGCGTCGTGGGATTCAGAGCCCCAAGGTGCCGGACACGACTACGGCGCCTGGTGCTCCCGCCAGGACAGCCCTGGCGAGTGCCTCACGCTCCTGGCGGGTGGCTTCTCCTTCCTGGATGCCAAGGCGCGCCGACAGATGGCGCTCGCCTTCGCCTGGGATGGCGTGTGGGACGGCGTACAGGATGCCGTGAAGGAGGTCGTCAACCCGCTCGCGCTCAAGGCCATGCTGACGTCGGCGATGGCCGCGTACATGTTCCTCATCGTCGCGCCGGAGCCCGTGACCAAGGTCGTCGCCGTCGCACTGACGACCTTCGTCCTCGCCTACCTCGGCGTGGATGCCTTCATGGGCCTCGTGGAGGGCTGGCAGAGACTGTCAGCGGACGCTGACCGCGCGGAGTCGTTCCAGGAGTTGGAGGACGCGGGGCACCGCTTCGGCCGAGTCATGGGAGAGAACGGAGCGCGCGTGCTCATCCTCGCGCTGACGGCGGCGCTGAGTGGTGGAGCCGCGAGCATGGCCTCCAAGGGACCGACGCTGCCCGGCTTCGCCAGCGCGGCCCTGGCCGCCGAGACTCAGGCGGGCTTCCGGCTATCCGCGGCGATAGCAGGGGGCGTGCGCTCCATCACCGTGGCGGAGGGCGTCATGACCGTGGGCCTCGCGCCCCATGCGGTCGCCATGACGGCTCGCGGCACTGGAAGCTCAAACGCGCCACGAACTGACGGCACGGGGGCCACGCAGGTTCTCGACAATCAGCTCCCAGAACGCCTTCCTGCAGAGCTGGAGCTGGCCCGCAAGCTCGGGGTCCGTCCCGCCAGTGTGGATTCCCCCCAGTTCGCACGCTATGCCAGCGAGGAACGGGTGAAATGGGTCATCACCGAAGAGGGCCATCTGAGAATCGTCCCTGAAAAATGGAACACACTCGAAATCGCGCACACGGTCGCGAGTGGCGGACGTCCTGTATTGGCTGCTGGTGAGGCGGAACTTGCCATCCATGGGACCACATTCTTTGGTGTCCGAATCACACCTCGGAGCGGGCATTACATGAACCGGGCCCCCAAAGCCGTGAGCGACAAAGTACTGACACTCGGACGGCAGGCCTTCGCCCGGTACGGCATCACGTTCCCTCCCTGACCAAGAGCGATGAAAACGAATCCTTCCCTCGTTGCAACCGTCTTGAGCTGGCCACTACCGCAGTTGAGAGCGTGGCTCGACGGACTCGTCATCGGGGAGCCTGTAGATGGCGAGCACTTCAACTGGGACGTCTTCGCCTTCACCATCGCCGCGCGGGCCCGCGAAGAGCGGAGCTTGGGGTGGGCGCATATCGGACTGCTCGTCTACGGAGCCCTCGCACAACGCCATTCCGACGAGGAGGAGTACTCCCTCAGGCTCTCTGAGATGAACCTGCGCTCAGGGATGATTGCCGAGTTTGGCGAGCGCGAAGGCGACTTCGTCCTCGATGCCGAACCGATTGTCGCGTGGGTCCAGCGTCTGACGACGTTTTCGCTGGAGGAGGCTGCGCAGTGGATGGCGCAGGAGGACATCCGCACCGTCCCCATCGAGAAGCTCCGCGCCATGCGCAGGCTCAAGCACGCGCTCAAAATCCTGGCCCACGCCCTGCCCAGGACGAACGTGGAGCAGAAGCACCCGGAGCTCGTCCCCTGGCTCCAGTTCCGAACCCGCCTGCCCTGACGCGACGGCGCCCTACCCCGCCCCGCCAGGCACCTGCGTCACGTGGTTCAGGAAGTCGCGCAGGATGCGCGCCGTCGCGCCCCAGATGACGTGCGTCCCATACGTGTAGAAGTACAGGTCCCGCTCCGCCCCCATGATTTCCTTCTGCTCCACGCGGAGGATGGACGGGTCCAACAGCCCCGACAGTGGCACCTCCAGGATGAAGGCCACCTCCTCCGCGCTCGGCCGGTACTTCCCGTCCCCGGGAATCACCCCCACGAAGGGCCGCACCCGGTACTGCGAAATCGTGGGCACTTCATCCAGCATGCCCAGCACCCGCACGCCGCGCCGGTCGATGCCCAGCTCCTCTTCCGTCTCGCGGAGCGCCGTGTGCAGGGGCGTCGCGTCCTCGGGGTCGCGGCCTCCCCCGGGGAAGCTGTACTGATCCGCATGCGTCCGCAGCGTCGCGGGCCTGCGCGTGAAGAGCACGTGGGGCACGCCGTCCCGCTCGAACACCGGCACCAGCACCGAGGCCTCCCGCAGGGTCCACCCTGGCAGGTGCACCTCACGCGCCGGCCGCGAGGACAGCCGTGACTCCAGTGTCTGGAACAGCGCCTCCACACTCACGGCCCACGTCCTCTCACGCTAGTCGGTAATCTGCTTCTCCACCGGCGGAGCCCCCGGCTCGCCAGGGACCTCCACGTTCTCCGTGCCCGACATCGGGCTCAGCTTCCCCGTCTGGAGCAGCACCAGCAGCAGCACGCCCAGCGCCACGCGGTACACCACGAATACCAGCGTCGTCCGCGTGCGCAGGAAGCGCAACAGCCACGCGATGGCCGCCATGCCCGACGCGAAGGCCACCAGCGTCCCCACCCAGAGCGCCATCGCGGAAGGCCGCGTCTCCGCCTCCAGCAGGTGCTTGAGCTCGAAGACGCCCGCCAGCGTGGTGGCCGGAATGGACAGCAGGAACGAGTAGCGTGCCGCATCCTCGCGCTTGAGCCCCAGCGACAGGCCGCCCGTCAGCGTCGTGCCAGAGCGAGAAGCACCCGGAATCAGCGCCAACGCCTGCCACATGCCAATGAGGATGCCATCCCGCCACCGCATGTCCGCCAGCGTCCGCTGGTGCGAGGCCCGCTTCTCCACGTAGAGGAGGATGAGGGCCAGCACGATGAGGCTTCCGGAGATGACGTAGAGCGAGCGGAACTCGTTCTCGATGAACTTCTTCAACGTCAGCCCGGCAATGCCGACAGGCAGCGTGCCCACCAGGACGAACCACGCCAGCCGCGCCTCCAGCGTGCCGAAGGGCTCGCGCCGCGCCAGCCCCCGGAAGAAGGCCGCCACCAGCGAGACGATGTCCTTGCGGAAGTAGATGAGCACGGCCGCCACCGTGCCCAGCTGGATGACCGCCGAGTACGCCGCGCCCGGGTCCTTCCAGCCGAACAGCTCCGGCGCGATGCGCAGGTGCGCCGTGGAGCTGATGGGAAGGAACTCCGTGAGACCCTGGACCAGACCCAGGACGATGGCTTCGAGGAGGCTCATAGGGTGCGGCCCCCGGATGTATGCCTGCTCTCCCCGCCCAGCAAGGGCGTTCCACCGACTCTGTACGCACGAACACCCACGGCCCGCGCGGGACGGGTAGGCTCGGACCGCACCATGCCCCCTGCCCCCCTCTGTCCCTGCTCCTCCGGCCTGCGCTACCGCGAGTGCTGCGCGCCCTTCCACCGAGGCGAGGCCGAGCCGCCCGACGCCGAGCGCCTCATGCGCAGCCGCTACAGCGCCTTCGCCCTGCGCGAGGTGGCCTGGCTGTGGAAGACGCTGCACCCCCACCACCCGGACCGCGCGCGGCCCCAGGACGAGGTGCTGCGCGAGCTGCGCGCCTTCGCCCAGGCGCACCAGTACCCGAAGCTGGTGGTGATGGACCGCCGGGAACCGGACGCGGACGGACTGGCGCAGGTGCTCTTCTTCGCCAAGGTGTTCGAGAAGGGAAAGGACCGCTCCTTCGTGGAGCGCTCCGACTTCCGCCACGACGGCACCGGCTGGCGCTACCTGTCCGGCGTGGCGCTGGCGCCCAAGGAGCTGGCCGTCCCTCCCGAATCCCTCACGCTCGCCACGTTCCCTCGCTAGGTGGGCGTCTGGAAGTGGATGGAGCAGGCTGTCCGCCTGCCCTCGGGGGCGGCAGTCTCTCGTTGAAATGAAGGGGTCCTTTTCGTAGGTTCCCCGCTGACTTCGAGGAGCGCTGCGAGGCCGGACACGGCCCCAGGCTCGAAGCGGAATCACCCAACGGCGCTCACCTGTACGCGTCTCTTGCGAGGGTGAGTCGTCGCAGCATTCACACCGAACTTCCCCGAGCCCGGAACGCCGCGCCCGCTGGACCAGGAGCCATTGCCATGACCGCCGCAACCAAGTCCCTGAAGCAGGATTACGCCATCGCCGACCTGTCGCTCGCCGACTGGGGCCGCAAGGAAATCCGCATCGCCGAGAGCGAAATGCCCGCGCTCATGGCCATCCGCGAGGAGTACGCCAAGACGCAGCCGCTCAAGGGCGCGCGCGTGACGGGCTCGCTGCACATGACCATCCAGACGGCCGTGCTGGTGGAGACGCTCCAGGCGCTGGGCGCCGAGGTCCGCTGGGCGTCGTGCAACATCTTCTCCACGCAGGACCACGCCGCCGCCGCGCTGGTGCAGGCCGGCACGCCGGTGTTCGCACACAAGGGCGAGTCCCTCAAGGAGTACTGGGACTTCACCCACCGCATCTTCGACTTCGGCCCCGCGGGCAGCGACCACGAGGGTCCGAACATGATTCTGGACGACGGTGGTGACGCCACGCTGCTCATGCACCTGGGCAAGCGAGCGGAGAAGGACGCCAGCGTCCTCGCCAACCCCCAGAGCGAGGAAGAGCGCGAGCTGTACGCCGCCATCAAGGCGAAGCTGGCCGAGGACGCGACCTGGTACACGCGCAAGAGCGCGAAGATTCTCGGCGTCACCGAGGAGACCACCACGGGCGTGCACCGCCTCCAGGAGATGTCCGCCAAGGGCACGCTCCTGTTCCGCGCCATCAACGTCAACGACAGCGTGACGAAGAGCAAGTTCGACAACCTGTACGGTTGCCGTGAGTCGCTGGTGGACGGCATCAAGCGCGCCACGGACGTGATGGTCGCCGGCAAGATTGCCGTCGTCGCGGGCTACGGCGACGTGGGCAAGGGCTCCGCGCAGGCGCTGCGCGCGCTGTCCGCCCAGGTGTGGGTGACGGAGATCGACCCCATCTGCGCGCTCCAGGCGGCCATGGAGGGCTACCGCGTCGTCACCATGGACTACGCCGCGGACAAGGCGGACATCTTCGTCACCGCCACCGGCAATAAGGGCGTCATCACCCATGACCACATGGCCAAGATGAAGGACCAGGCCATCGTCTGCAACATCGGCCACTTCGACAACGAAATCGAGGTCGCCTCCCTGGAGAAGTACAAGTGGGAGGAGATCAAGCCGCAGGTCGACCACATCATCTTCCCGGACAACAAGCGCATCATCCTGCTGGCCAAGGGCCGGCTGGTGAACCTGGGCTGCGGCACCGGCCACCCCAGCTACGTGATGTCCAGCTCGTTCGCGAACCAGACCATCGCGCAGATTGAGCTGTACTCGCACAGCGCCAACTACGAGGTCGGCAAGGTGTACGTGCTGCCCAAGCACCTGGACGAGAAGGTCGCTCGCCTCCAGCTCAAGAAGCTCAACGCGCAGCTCACCGAGCTGAGCCAGGAGCAGGCTGACTACATCGGCGTGAAGACCTCCGGCCCGTACAAGCCGGACACCTACCGCTACTAAGCGGTCCGCTGTCACCCTCGCCCGCCTGCACCGGGGCGAGGGCCTCGCCGCAGCGAAGCGCCCAGGCAGAAACACAACGGGCCGCCTCCCTCCCTGGGAAGCGGCCCGTGTGCTTGCGGGCCCTCACGCGCCGGTCAGGCAGCGCGAGGGCCGAATCGAAGCGCCTGCCTCAGACGGCCTTCAGGCGGCGGCCACCTGACGGCGTGGCGCTCTTGGCGGCATCCCGCAGCGCGTCCTTCTTGTCCTCGACGCGCTCCCAGGTGAACTCCTTCTCCGTGCGGCCGAAATGACCGTAGGCGGCGGTCTTCTGGTAGATGGGCCGCAGCAGGTCCAGGTACTCGGTGATTTCGCGCGGACGCAGGCCGAACGTCTTGCGGACGGCCAGGGCGATGCGCTCTTCCGGAACCGTGGCGGTGCCGAAGGTCTCCACCATGACGCTGACGGGCTCGGCCACGCCGATGGCGTAGGACACCTGCACCTCGCAGCGCCGGGCCAGGCCCGCGGCCACCACCGTCTTGGCGATGTGACGGCCCATGTACGCGGCCGAGCGGTCCACCTTGGACGGGTCCTTGCCGCTGAACGCGCCGCCACCGTGACGGCCCATGCCGCCGTAGGTGTCCACGATGATCTTCCGGCCCGTCAGGCCGGAGTCACCCATGGGGCCACCCACCACGAAGCGGCCGGTGGGGTTGATGAAGAACTTCGTCTTGTTGTCGATGAGCTTCTTGGGCAGCGCCTTCGCGATGACGTCCTCGCGGATGGCCTCCTGGATCTTCTTGTTGGAGACCTCATCGGAGTGCTGCGTGGACACCACCACCGCGTCGATGCGGGCGGGGCGGCCGTCGCGGTACTCCACCGTCACCTGGCTCTTGCCGTCCGGGCGGATCCACGGGTGCTGCTTGCGACGCACATCCGCCAGGCGGCGGGTGATGGCGTGCGCGTAGTGGATGGGGGCCGGCATCAGCTCCGGCGTCTCGTCACAGGCGAAGCCGAACATCATGCCCTGGTCGCCGGCGCCCTGGTCCTTCTTGTTGTCGACACCCCGGGCGATGTCCTGGCTCTGGCCTTCGATGGCCACCATGACGCCGCAGGTGTTGCCGTCATAGCCCATGGAGCTGTCGGTGTACCCGATGCGGCAGATGGTGCTGCGGACGAGCTTCGGGATGTCCACGTAACAGTTCGTCGTCACCTCACCCGCGACGATGGCCAGGCCCGTCTTGACGAGCGTCTCCACGGCGACGCGCGCCTGAGGGTCCTTGGCGATGATGGCATCCAGCACACCGTCGGAGATCTGGTCGGCGATCTTGTCCGGGTGGCCTTCAGTGACGGATTCAGACGTGAACAGGAAGTCGGTAGGCATGTCGTCTCAGAGGCTGCGCTGACAGTGCGCGAAGGCCGGACACTAGACGTGGCCTCCTAGAGGAGTCAAACGCGCAAGAGGGCCGCATCATTCAACTTTTCGGAATCCGCCAGCGAACAGCGACCAGGCTGGCTACGGCCGGATGGCCGCCTTCCACCCCACCATGAATTTCGCGAGGCGCCGGACGTTCCCTTGGGCTAACAGACGTCCGCGCATCCGCTCTGGAGGAACAGCCCGACATGAACGCCCGCTTCCGTACCCTCGCCTTCCTGGCCACCTTCGCCTTCGCCCTCCCCGCGCTCGCCGCGAAGGAAGACCCCATCGCCAAGCCGGTGAAGACCGTGGTGCAGTCCGTGCGCTACGAGCGCGACGCCCTGGCCCTCAAGCACTTCGGCAGCCAGGAGCAGGGCAAGTTCCTGCTCGGCGACAACTGGGAGAAGGGCACCGATGCGCAGCGCAAGGAGTTCGTCTCGCTGTTCCAGGACCTCTTCGCGAACATCGCCTTCCCCCGCGTGCGGGAGAACTTCAAGAACCTGGACAGCATCACCTACGAGCCCTCGCAGGTGCAGGGCCCCGAGGCCACGGTGGCCTCCACCGTCTTCATCAAGCACCCGCTGAAGACGCAGGAGATGAAGCTCAAGTACCGGCTGGTGAAGGAAGCCGCCGCCTGGAAGGTCGTGGACGTGACGGTGCTGGGTTCGTCCATGCTCCAGGACATCCGGGACACGCAGGTGAAGCCGCTGATGGAGAAGGGCGGCTGGGACCTGCTGCTGGAGCGCATGCGCACGGAGCTGGCGAAGGTGAAGAAGAAGTAGCCCGCACCTGCCCGGCGGCCGGGCCACCAGGCTTCCCGGCCGCACCATTGTTTTCGCGGGGTCCGCGCATCGCGTAGAGTCTGTCTCTTCTACACATCTGACGCTGCCGACGAACTTACGCGT